>NZ_VMLH01000127.1:0-9137 GCF_013276595.1 Streptococcus sp. 10824 | reverse complement strand
CTGGAAGCCTACAATCAAGTAAAATCCAATAAAGGCTCAGCTGGGATTGATGGAATGACTATCGAAGAGATGGATAATTATCTCAGACAAAACTGGCGCTTGACTAAGGAGCTGATAAAACAGAGAAAATATAAGCCTCAACCAGTTCTTAGAGTTGAGATTCCTAAACCAAACGGAGGTATCCGTCAACTAGGAATTCCAGCAGTTATGGATAGAATGATTCAACAGGCCATTGTCCAAGTCATGAGCCCCATTTGTGAATCTCATTTCTCAGATACGAGTTATGGCTTCAGACCAAATAGGTCATGTGAAAAAGCCATCAGGAAGTTCTTAGAGTACTTAAATGACGGCTATGAGTGGATAGTGGATATAGACCTAGAGAAATTTTTCGATAGGGTTCCTCAAGATAGATTGATGTCCTTAGTACATAACATTATCGAAGACGGAGATAGGGAATCCTTGATTCGTAAGTATCTTCATTCAGGTGTTATCATTAATGGTCAACGTCATAAAACGCTAGTTGGCACACCACAGGGAGGAAATGTATCTCCTCTCTTATCCAATATCATGCTTAATGAATTGGACAAGGAATTAGAAAAGAGGGGACTTCGATTTGTGCGCTACGCAGATGATTGTGTGATGACTGTCGGAAGCGAGGCAGCCGCTAAGCGTGTGATGTATTCAGTTAGTCGTTTTATTGAGAAACGGCTAGGTTTGAAAGTAAATATGACCAAGACTAAGATTACCAGACCAAGAGAGCTGAAATACTTAGGTTTTGGGTTCTGGAAATCATCAGATGGTTGGAAAAGTCGTCCACATCAAGATAGTGTTCGGAGATTTAAGTTTAAATTGAAGAAACTAACACAGAGGAAATGGAGTATAGACCTAACAAGACGTATTGAGCAACTGAATTTGTCCATTCGAGGATGGATAAACTATTTCTCATTGGGAAATATGAAAAGTATTGTCACCAGCATAGATGAGCGCTTGCGTACTCGCCTACGAGTGATTATCTGGAAGCAATGGAAGAAGAAATCGAGACGATTATGGGGATTGCTTAAGTTAGGAGTTCCTAAATGGATAGCAGATAAGGTATCTGGCTGGGGCGACCATTATCAATTAGTAGCTCAGAAGTCGGTACTTAAACGTGCTATATCAAAACCAGTCCTTGAAAAACGAGGACTGGTTTCGTGTTTGGATTATTACCTTGAACGACATGCGTTAAAAGTTAGTTGAACCGCCGTATGCCGAACGGCACGTACGGTGGTGTGAGAGGGGCTAGAGATTATCCCCTACTCGATTATTTAGAGGACAAAAAAGAGGCAAAACTTTTTAAAAAATCTTTTTCATAACTTTATCCAGTACATTGATTGCTTCATCTTTCATGTTCTTTGTGACGTGGGTGTAGATGTAAGTAGTGACTTCAGAGTCGGAATGACCAACCCCGTCCGTGATTGTTTTTAAAGGAATTTTATTTTCTGCTAAGATGCTAATAGTGGTGTGTCTGAAGATGTGAGGGGACAGATGTTTGGGAATTGGTTTTTTAAGGCGTTCGTTTGCTCGCTGGAGAGACTTGCTCAAGACGGAACTATGAACTGGTTTTCCTGTATTGGTAACAAAAATACGGTCGCTTTTGTGCCAATTCTTATCGGTTGTTTCTCTTAGACGATTTATAGTAGGTTGAAATAATATACGAACAGCTTGATTAGGGAAATCAAATTAATTTCTAGAAATATTTTAGCATCCACGGTGTACTATTCTAGTTTCAATTTACTATAGTTCAATCATTCTATCAAGAATATTGAATATATAAAAGCGCGTACTATTAAAATTTCTTCTGATATCGAATTAGAGTCCGATGTTGATGGCGATAAATCAGATAATCTACCAGTCGACATCAAGGTACTAGGACAACACATTGAAGTATATTCCGTACCTAAGAAACAATCATAAAACTCAAAGCCTTGTTACCGAGGCTTTTTTTATTATGTGATTTTCAGTAGCCAGACTTATTCTATCTAATACAAGTAAAGCTAAGTATTTAAGATCTAGCAGATGATGAAGAAAAGAGATGGCCTAAATATTTTAACGGATTTACGAGGCTAATCATGGTATAATATAGGGTAATGAAAAATTCCAACGAGGCTGAGATGAAATTACTTTATACTGATATTCGGACTTCTTTGATAGAAATTCTAACCAGAGAGGCGGAAGAGTTAGTTGTTGCTGGCAAGCGGGTCTTCTACATCGCCCCCAACTCTCTTTCTTTTGAAAAGGAACGCGCCGTGCTGGAATGCTTGTCCCAGCAGGCTTCTTTTGCGATTACCGTCACGCGCTTTGCTCAAATGGCTCGTTACCTAGTCTTGAATGACTTGCCTGCCAAGACTAGTCTAGATGACATCGGTCTTGGGATGGTCTTTTACAGATGCCTTGCAGAACTTGACCCCAAGGACTTGCGTGTTTATGGAGCTATCAAGCAGGATCCTCAATTTATCCAGCAGTTGATTGAATTTTACCACGAGATGACCAAAGCTCAGATGAGTTTTTTAGACTTGGAGAGTTTGACGGATGAAGACAAGCGAGCAGACTTACTCTTGATTTTTGAGAAGGTAACGGCCTATCTCAATCAAGGCCAGTTGGCTCAGGGAAGTCAGTTGTCCCATTTGATTGAGGCTATTGAGAATGACAAAGTTAGTAGTGATTTTACTCAAATCGCTTTAGTTATTGATGGATTTACCCGTTTTTCTGCTGAGGAAGAGCGAATTGTAGACTTACTTCACGGCAAGGGTGTTGAGATTGTCATTGGGGCTTATGGTAGTAAGAAAGCTTATACCAGTGCATTCGCTGAAGGCAATCTCTATCAAGCTAGTGTGGAGTTTCTCCATCATCTGGCCTCTAAATACCAAACGCCTGCTCAGGACTATTCTCAAACTCATGAGAAGATGGATAGCTTTGACAAGGCCTCTCGTTTGTTGGAGTCTTCTTATGACTTTTCAGAACTCGCTTTGGATGTAGATGATAAGAACCGTGAAAACCTGCAAATCTGGTCTTGTTTGACACAAAAGGAGGAGTTGGAGTTAGTAGCCCGCGGCATTCGTCAGAAATTGCACGAGAACTCAAATCTGAGTTACAAACATTTTCGTATTCTCTTGGGGGATGTAGCGTCTTATCAATTATCTCTTAAAACTATTTTTGACCAGTATCAGATTCCTTTCTATCTAGGCAAAAGCGAATCCATGGCCCATCATCCCTTGACACAGTTTGTCGAATCTATTTTGGCTTTAAAACGCTATCGTTTCCGTCAGGAGGATTTGATTAATCTCCTCAGAACAGGTTTGTATACCGACCTTAGTCAAGCTGATATTGACTCATTTGAGCAATATATCCGCTATCTTGGTATCAATGGCTTGCCAGCCTTTCAGCAAACCTTTACCAAATCCCACCATGGAAAATTTGATTTAGGGCGTTTGAATACCCTTCGTCTGCGTATTTTAACACCGCTTGAAACCCTCTTTGCTAGTCGAAAACAAAAGGCTGAAAATCTCTTGCAAAAGTGGAACTCTTTTCTAAAAGAAGGAGTTGTGACCAAGCAGTTACAAGATTTGACAGCAACTATGGAAGCTGTAGAACAGGAAAGACAAGCCGAAGTTTGGAAGGCCTTTTGCCATGTTTTAGAACAATTTGCGACTGTTTTTGCTGGTTCACAGGTTAGTCTAGAGGACTTCTTGGCCTTGCTCCATTCTGGAATGAGTTTGTCTCAGTATCGCACCATTCCAGCGACAGTGAATACTGTTCTAGTGCAGAGTTACGATTTGATTGCACCACTGACTGCTGACTTTGTCTATGCCATTGGGCTGACTCAGGACAATTTACCAAAAATTGCGCAAAACACCAGTCTTTTGACAGATGAAGAAAGACAAAGCTTAAATCAAGCGACAGAGGAAGGGGCACAATTGCTGATTGCCAGCAGTGAAAACCTCAAGAAAAATCGCTATACTATGCTTTCTTTGGTCAATTCTGCCCGTAAGCAATTAGTTTTGTCGGCTCCAAGCCTTTTTAATGAAAGTGAAAGCAAGGAGTCAGCCTATCTTCAAGAGCTAGTCCATTTTGGATTTAGCAGGAAAGAGAAGAGGATGAATCACAAAGGGTTGTCTAAGGAGGATATGGGGTCCTATCACAGTCTTTTGTCCAGTCTGGTTGCCTATCACCAGCAGGGTGATATGAGTGAGACTGAGCAAGATTTGACCTTTGTCAAGGTTCTGGCGCGTGTCATGGGGAAAAAACTAGACCAAAAAGGCCTTGCAAATCCTGCCCTCCCAACCAGTCCAAACAGTAAGCAGTTGGCTAAGGACACCTTGCAGGTACTCTATCCTGATGAACAGGAATTTTACCTGTCTACCTCTGGTTTGACGGAGTTTTACCGTAATCAATACAGTTATTTCCTCCGTTACGTGTTAGGCTTGCAGGAAGAATTACGTTTGCGTCCGGATGCTCGCAGTCATGGCAACTTCTTGCACCGTATTTTTGAACGTGCCTTGCAGTTGCCTGATGAAGATTCCTTTGACCACCGTCTAGAACAAGCTATTCAAGAAACCAGTCAAGAACGCGAATTTGAAGCAATTTATCAGGAAAGTTTAGAAGCCCAGTTTACCAAGGAAGTTCTGCTTGATGTTGCACGGACAACTGGACATATTCTCCGACACAATTCAGCCATCGAAACCATCAAAGAAGAAGCAAATTTTGGTGGAAAAGAGCAGGCCTTTATTCAATTGGACAATGGACGCAGTGTATTTGTACGAGGTAAGGTTGACCGCATTGACCGTTTGAAAGCTGATGGGGCGATCGGAGTAGTAGACTACAAGTCTAGTCTGACTCAGTTCCAGTTTCCTCATTTCTTTAATGGGCTCAATTCCCAGTTGCCAACCTATTTAGCTGCCCTAAAAAGAGAAGGGGAGCAGAACTTTTTCGGTGCTATGTACTTGGAAATAGCTGAACCTGTCCAATCTCTGATGGCTGTTAAAAGTCTGGCAGGTGCAGTAGTAGAAGCTAGCAAGTCTATGAAATACCAAGGACTCTTTTTAGAAAAAGAAAGCAGTCATTTGGGCGAATTTTACAATAAAAACAAGGCTAATCAGCTGACGGATGAGGAATTCCAGCTCCTACTGGACTACAATGCCCATCTTTACAAGAAAGCAGCTGAGAAGATTTTAACAGGCCAGTTCGCCATTAATCCTTATACCGAAAATGGCAGAAGCATTGCCCCCTACGTCCAGCAACATCAATCCATCACAGGTTTTGAAGCCAATTACCACTTGGGTCAAGCCCGTTTCCTAGAAAAGTTGGACCTAGCTGATGGCAAGCGTCTGGTCGGAGAAAAACTCAAGCAAGCTTGGTTTGAAAAAATAAGAGAGGAGTTGAATCGATGAAGCCTATTCCCTTTTTAACTGAGGAGGAAATTCAAAAACTGCAAGAAGCAGAAGCAAATTCGAGCAAGGAACAAAAGAAAACTGCCGAGCAAATCGAAGCTATCTACACTTCTGGTCAAAATATCCTTGTCTCAGCGTCGGCTGGTTCTGGTAAGACTTTTGTCATGGCCGAGCGTATTCTGGACCAATTGGCGCGTGGTGTCGAAATTTCTCAACTCTTTATCTCAACCTTTACCGTCAAGGCTGCGACTGAACTCAAAGAACGCTTGGAGAAAAAAATCAGCCAACAAATCCAAGAAAGCGATGACGTTGACCTCAAACAACACTTGGGTCGCCAGTTGGCAGCCCTACCCAACGCAGCCATCGGAACCATGGACTCTTTTACACAAAAATTCCTTGGTAAACATGGCTATCTGCTTGATATTGCGCCTAATTTCCGTATTTTACAAAACCAAAGCGAGCAACTCCTTCTAAAAAACGAAGTCTTCCACGAGGTCTTTGAAGCCCATTACCAAGGTAAGCAGAAAGAGACCTTTAGTCATTTGCTGAAAAACTTTGTTGGACGTGGAAAAGATGAACGGGGGCTGCGCCAGCAAGTCTATAAAATTTATGACTTCCTCCAATCCACCAGTAATCCTCAAAAGTGGCTGAGTGAATCTTTCCTCAAAGGTTTTGAAGAGGTTGATTTTACCAATGAAAAAGAAAAACTGACTGAGCAAATCAAACAAGCCCTTTGGGATTTGGAAAGCTTTTTCCGTTATCATCTGGATAACGATGCCAAGGAGTTTGCAAAGGCTGCCTATTTAGAAAATGTTCAGTTGATTCTGGATGAAATTGGCTCCTTAAATCAAGAGTCCGATAGTAAGGCTTTTCAATCAGTGCTTGCGCGTGTTGTCGCAATTTCGAAAGAGAAAAACGGCCGGGCCCTGACTAATGCCAGTCGTAAGGCTGATTTGAAGCCACTGGCCGATGCCTACAACGAAGAGAGAAAGTCCCAGTTTGCTAAACTAGGACAACTGTCAGACCAGATAACGATTCTCGACTATCAAGAACGTTATCATGGAGACACTTGGAAACTAGCTAAAACCTTCCAAACCTTTATGAGCGATTTTGTGGAGGCTTATCGTCAGCGTAAACGTCAGGAAAATGCCTTTGAATTCGCTGATACCAGCCATTACACCATTGAGATTTTAGAGAAATTCCCGCAAGTCCGTGAAGCTTATCAGGAGCGTTTCCACGAAGTCATGGTCGATGAGTATCAGGATACCAACCATATTCAAGAACGAATGCTGGAATTGCTGTCTAATGGCCACAATCGCTTTATGGTGGGGGATATCAAGCAATCTATCTACCGTTTCCGTCAGGCAGACCCGCAGATTTTCAATGAAAAGTTCCAACGCTATGCGCAAAATCCAAAAGATGGCAAGCTCATTCTCCTCAAGGAAAATTTCCGTAGCAGTTCAGAAGTGCTGTCAGCAACCAATGATGTTTTTGAACGTCTCATGGATCAAGAGGTCGGCGAAATCAACTATGATAACATGCACCAGCTTGTTTTTGCCAATAGCAAACTGACTCCTAATACTGAGAACAAGGCTGAATTTCTCCTCTACGACAAGAACGACACAGGTGAGGAAGAAGAGAGTCAAACAGAAACGAAACTAACAGGCGAAATGCGCTTAGTCATCAAGGAGATTCTGAAACTCCACAAGGAACAAGGTGTTGCCTTTAAGGAAATTGCCCTTCTGACCTCCAGTCGCAGTCGTAATGACCAGATTCTCCTCGCCCTGTCTGAGTACGGAATTCCTGTCAAAACCGACGGAGAGCAAAACAATTATCTCCAATCCCTAGAAGTGCAAGTCATGCTAGACACCCTTCGTGTCATTCACAATCCCCTGCAAGACTATGCCTTGGTTGCCCTTATGAAGTCTCCAATGTTTAGCTTTGATGAGGATGAGTTAGCACGTTTGTCCCTTCAGAAAGCAGAGGATAAAGTCCAAGAAAATCTATATGAGAAACTGATCAATGCTCAAAAACTGACAAGCAGCCAAAAAGGATTGATTCACACAGCTCTAGCTGAGAAACTAAAGCAATTCATGGATGTCCTAGCTTCTTGGCGCCTGTATGCCAAAACCCACTCCCTCTATGACTTGATTTGGAAGATTTACAACGACCGTTTTTATTATGATTATGTTGGAGCTTTGCCAAATGGTCCTGCTAGACAGGCTAATCTCTATGCCCTAGCACTGCGTGCTGATCAATTTGAAAAGAGCAATTTCAAGGGCTTGTCTCGTTTTATTGGTATGATTGACCAAGTTTTAGAAGCCCAGCACGATTTGGCAAGCGTTACAGTTGCACCGCCTAAGGACGCAGTAGAGCTCATGACCATCCACAAGAGTAAAGGGCTGGAGTTTCCTTACGTCTTTATCCTCAATATGGATCAAGATTTCAACAAGCAAGACTCTATGTCAGAAGTCATTCTCAGCCGTAAAAATGGACTAGGTGTCAAATACATTGCCAAAATGGAGACAGGAGCAGTGGAAGCCCACTATCCTAAAACCATCAAACTCTCCATTCCTAGTCTGACCTATAGGCAGAACGAAGAGGAATTACAGCTGGCAAGCTATTCTGAGCAGATGCGTTTGCTGTATGTTGCTATGACGCGGGCTGAGAAAAAGCTCTATCTTGTCGGCAAGGGTTCTCGTGAAAAGCTGGAAGCCAAGCAATACCCAGCAGCCAAAAATGGGAAACTAAATAGCAATACTAGACTGCAAGCACGGAATTTCCAAGATTGGCTTTGGGCTATCAGTAAAGTGTTTACTAAGGACAAGCTCAACTTTAGTTATCGTTTTATTGGCGAAGATCAGTTGACCAGAGAAGCTATCGGTCAGTTGGAAACCAAGAGTCCTCTCCAAGATAGCTCCCAAGCAGACAATCGTCAGTCAGATACCATCAAAGAAGCTCTGGAAATGCTGAAGGAGGTGGAAGTTTATAATACTCTTCACCGCGCAGCTATTGAACTTCCTAGTGTTCAAACCCCAAGTCAAATCAAGAAATTCTACGAACCAGTTATGGATATGGAAGGTGTCGAGATTGCTGGTCAAGGTCAGTCAGTAGGCAAGAAAATCAGCTTTGATTTGCCAGATTTTTCAACCAAAGAAAAGGTAACTGGAGCTGAGATTGGTAGTGCTACTCACGAACTCATGCAGAGAATGGATCTCAGCCAGAGACCAACGCTTGCTAGCCTAACAGAAACACTCAAACAAGTTCAAACTAGCCAAGCTGTCAGAGACAAGATCAATCTTGATAAAATTCTTGCTTTCTTTGACACAGCACTCGGTCAGGAAATTATCGCTAATACCAACCATCTTTATCGCGAGCAACCTTTCTCCATGCTCAAACGAGACCAAAAGAGTCAGGAAGACTTTGTTGTCCGTGGAATCTTGGACGGCTATCTGCTTTATGAGGATAGAATCGTTCTGTTCGACTACAAGACAGACCGCTATGATGAACCAAGTCAACTCGTAGACCGCTATCGTGGTCAGTTAGCTCTATACGAAGAGGCTTTATCACGAGCCTATTCGATTGAAAATATTGAAAAATACTTGATTTTACTCGGTAAAGACGAGGTTCAAGTTGTAAAAGTATAATTTATACTCTTCGAAAATCTCTTCAAACCACGTCAGCTTCATCTGCAACCTCAAAACTGTGTTT
>NZ_VMLH01000126.1:0-863 GCF_013276595.1 Streptococcus sp. 10824 | reverse complement strand
ATGGCCTTAAAGGTTTCTTCATACTTGAGACTGTATTCAATTGCCCTTCCTAGTTTTGAACCAGGTAAAACTGACTGACGCCGACACCAAGCAAAGAAGTCTTCCATTAGGGGTTGGAGCTCTTCTTGACGTTTCTGTAGTCGTTCATCAGCTGGCAAAACCTCCCAGTCTCTTTCCAAGGCAAATAACTGGTCACAATAAGCTAAACCTTTAGCTCCTAAGGATGAGTTATCTGCTTGCTTGGGGGTGGATTCAAAAAACTTCCTTCTCACATGCGCCCAACATCCAACAAGTTCAGCTTCTTCCAGTTGACGATAAGCAGACATATCACAATGCACATATCCAGAATAATCTCCTAGGAATTCTTGTACTACTGAACCACTTCGACGCTGATCATGGTGGTACAGCGTGATTCCTTGCTTCTCAGCTTTCCCAGACAAAAAAGTCCAATAGTAGGTCAGATGGCTATCACTCTCTAGCACCCTATAAGAAGTTTCATCCGCATGAAGTAAGGGCTGAGTCAATAGTCTCTCTCGCAAGAGGTTATAGAGGGGCTCCAAATAGTATTGACTCGCCTTGATATGCCAATTAGAGATTTCCTTACGTGTGATTGGTAAACCCATCCTAGCCCAATCTTCTTCTTGGCGATAATTGGGGACCTTCAGATTAAACTTCTGATGGATGGTGTGAGCGATAATAGAAGCTGAGCCAAGGCTATGCGCCAAAGGGGCTTTAGGGATAGGAGCTTTCACAATTTTATCACTCGGATTTTTCTCACTGCATGCTTGGCATTTGTAAGAGTGTTGGATATGATCTATGCGTTTTAATTGCGCAGGAATAAAGACTAATTCTTGGCCTTGAAG
>NZ_VMLH01000125.1:0-3626 GCF_013276595.1 Streptococcus sp. 10824 | reverse complement strand
TGAAACTAAGCAACTATAACATTTTCCAAGGTAAATAATTAGAATGGTGTTCTAATACAGACACGCCTAATTTACCTTTATTATATTTTATAGACCTACTAAGTAAGTTATAAGCCTCCGTAGCACTTTTAGTGAAAAGCACATTGTAGTTACTGGCACTTAGAAAATTTTTAATTTTTTTCTTAACAGCCTCATATTCATTAGAAAAAATTAAATCATTTTTTGAATTATGTCTCTTAATGTTTATTGGAATTCCTGAATAAACTTCTGTTAATTTATTAACAACAGCTTTTGGCTTGGGAACTGTAGCTGCATTATCAAAATAAATAATATCTGATGTTTGAAAAGAAAATAAATTCCTCAACATATTTCACCACTTTGAAAATCTACTACCATTAAAAATTTCTACTTCCTAAGATTTAAAATTCGATTTATGTAATACATTGTATTGGCACATCTTTTTGGGAAATACAACTGAACCATTTAATACTACTACAGAAACTTCATCACTACTATGGCTTCTGCTGACTTCTCATGATTCCTTGTTACTATGCTTTAGGCGCTCATGAAACCTCACGGAATCAGTCCCAGATCTTTCTTCCTTTATAACAGAGGACGTTAAAAGGTTACAGTGAAAATAGGAAATCGGACGCAGAGTCTTTGGACTCTAGGAAGATTTATCTTTTTCACACAAACCTTAGTCCGAATTCAATTACTTTCATGACTTACAGATATAAGTTACGACTACCTATTTAAACTTTAGAGTTCTTGGCTATCTCATCTGCTAGATAGGCTTTCCTAGCACCTCTCTGTTCCTAGAACCAGGATTTCGCTATTCTTTCCTCTAACGTTTTTTACTCTAACGTCAGGGTCTATCTCCAGACCGTCTTCGTCCGCTACCTCACGATAGTCAGGATTGAGGGGCGCTGTTGGGTTCATCGGTAGCTAGTGCCCACAGAGGACTTGTTCCTCAGATGTAGGCCATGACCCGTCGTACCTAAAAAACTATCCGACCTTAACTTAAGACCAGATAGTTCATCATTTTTATTTTTCAGCTGTAAGGGCAGCCATTGTGATGTAGTTGTATGGTTTGTTGAAGTGTGGCAAGAAGAAGAGGTCTGTCAATGCCAATTTATCAATTGTTACATGCTCTTGGATAGCAAGTGAGAACATGTGAATTCCCATGCTGATTGAAATATCGTGTGAAACCATTTGGGCACCAAGAATTTCACGGCTATCTTTGTCAAAGACAATCTTAATCGCTACTTCATGGTTATCGTGTTTCATGAATTCTGGTTTTTGAAGATCGTTAAATCCTGTCTCAGTCGCATTGTAACCTGCAGCTTTTGCTTTTTCAAGAGTCAAACCAGTTGAAACCATGTGAAGACCATAGATTGAGATACCGTTTGAACCTTGAACACCGATTCCTTCCAATTCATGTCCACAAGCATTGTAGGCACCAACGATACCAGTACGAACTGCGTTTGAAGCAAGGGCGATGTAGCTTGTGTCTTTACGAGCATTATCATAGACAGTCGCACAGTCACCAACTGCAAATACACCTGGAATTGAAGTTTCTTGTTTCTTATCTACAAGGAAAGCACCATTTCGGAAGAGTTCAATCTTACCGTCAGCAAGAGCTGTGTTAGGACGGAAACCAACCGCAAGAACAACCATATCCACATCAAAAGTTTCTTTATCGGTAATCAAGCGTTCAACTTTACCGTCACCTTCGATTGCTTTAACAGTTTGACCAAGAGCCAAGCGGATGTTGTGGTCTTCCAAGTTCTTCGCCATCATTTGTGTAAAGTCTTTGTCATAGTAACCGTTCAAGACAGTATCAACGATATCGACAAGGACAACTTCTTTTCCAAGACGCTCAAAGGCTTCAGCAAGTTCAACACCAATGTAACCACCACCAACAACGGCGATACGGTCAAGGTGTTGGCTCTTGTCAGCAAGTTTATTGATCACTTCTTCAGCGTTTTGGTACAATTTCACGAATTGTACGTTTTCAAGAGTTGCTTTAAATTCGCGGTTTCCTTTAAGAATTTCAACACCTTCTATTGGTGGCAAGATTGGTGTAGAACCTGTAGCGAAAATCAATTTCTCGTATGATTCTTTGTGCTCTTTTCCTTCAACTTCGGCTGTGACTACTTTGTTATCATAGTCGATTGAAAGAACAGGTGAGTTCATGTAAACCTTAGCACCTTTAGCTTCCAATTTTTCTTTATCAGAATAGAACAAGCCTTCAGCACCGTCAATTTGATTACCAATCCAAAGAGCCATTCCACATCCTAGGAAAGAGATGCTAGAGTTTTGGTCAAATACAACAATTTCGTTCTCATTTCCAAAATTATCCAACATAGTATTAATACATGCTGTACCAGCATGGTTAGCACCGACTACAACAATTTTACTCATAAAAAATTTCCTACTTTCATTCTAAATTTACCTTACTAGTATACCATTTATTGTCAGCGTTTACCAGAGGTTTGCTATTACTTTATCATTTTTTATCAAAAACAATTCTCCATTTATCCTAATTTCAAGCCTAATGAATTTTTTTAAGCATATTTCTTGACTTTTTCCAAATTTAATTTATGAAAATTCTAGCTTTATGGTATTATAATAACATGAAAATAAAATACAAGGTCTTCCATTTATATAATTATTTGATATTGCAACTTATTTTCTACAAAAGAAAAAAGTTGCTAGCTTGCCTCTTCGTTCACATTCTGAACTCCTAACGGGAACCACTATCACTATTTCATTAGTTAATGAGTGAGCAGATATCTTACTCCAAAAATCCTTTGATTTGCTCAAAGAGCTTGAATACCATTTCAATGCCAATAGTCAAGAATCTGAGTTGATGGAAATCAATTATCAAGCAGGAATAGCCCCCGTCACTGTTCATCCAGACCTGTTTGAACTGATTTCACTTGGTTTAGAGCATAGCCTAGCACTCTATAGCCAGCTCAACATCAGTATTGGTCCCCTAATTCAAACCTGGCGCATTGGTTTTTCAGATGCCAAAGCTGCACAACCTCAAGAAATTGAAGCGGTGCTGTCTCTAATCAATCCTCATGATATCGAGTTAGATTCTTCTACTTCCATTGTATTCTTAAAGCAGAAAGGAATGAAAATCGATTTAGGTTGTTTAGTCAAGGGTTATAGTGCAGATAAAGAGTGCCCAATTTCTTAGAAAAGAGGGTATGACTTCTGCCTTGATCAATCTGGGAGGGAGTATCCTGACCATTGGAAAAAATCAGGCAAGAGGGGATAACCCTTGGCAAATCGAGATTCAAGATTCAGCCAATCCGAGGGGAAATCACTTAATGACCATTCCCGTTGTCAATCAATCTGTCGTGACTTCAGGCATTTATGAACGTCACCTGACAGTCGATGGACAAGATTACCATCACATTTTTGACAATAGACTTCCTGCAAAACTAGAATCCTAGTTCATGATTGATAATACCAACAATCAAATTCATTCGTAATCCGAAGCGTTTACGATGATTTCGATAGGTTGTTGAAAATATTTTAAACGTTTTCATAGTGAAATGAAATAAGAACAGGACAAATCAATCAAGACAGTCAAATCGATTTCTAACAATGTTTTA
>NZ_VMLH01000124.1:0-13357 GCF_013276595.1 Streptococcus sp. 10824 | reverse complement strand
CAGTAGGAAATAGTGCAAGCGTTTTCTTTGGTTTGTCAAAGAAATTCTTACTTTTGAGAAGTTTTCCGTATTATTTTATATATCAGTATAAATAATGGAAATAATACTCAATGAAAATCAAAGAGCAAACTAGGAAACTAGCCGCAGGCTGTACTTGAGTACGGCAAGGCGACGTTGACGTGGTTTGAAGAGATTTTCGAAGAGTATAAAAATGTCACATAAGACAAGACGTATTATTAGGAAGAGGATGTGTTCCCAGCTATTTTTATTCAGAAATTAATCTCTAATATTTCTTTAAAAAGTTCATCTAGCGAAACTATAAATAGGAAGAGAAAAAGCTAGCGCTTCTCAAGTTTTATCTAGTTTCCAAACTATAGTATTTACTGGAAATCTAAAGAAAATATCAGAAAAATTCAGCAAACGTTTTCTTCTTATTTTCTTGACTTTTTTGCTGATTTGTGCTTGACTTTTACTTGAAATTTGATAAACTATAGACAAATAAGAAAACGTATTCATTTAAAAACGGAGGAATAAGGAATGAATCAAGAAAAACGTTTGCATTGCTTTGTCAAAAAGTGCGGACTCGGTGTGTGTAGTGCTGTTGTTGCGGCCTTTTTATTGAACGCTCAGGGAGTAGCTTTGGCTACAGAGCAAGGGAATCGTCCAGTTGAGACAGAAAACATCGCTCGTGGAAAACAAGCTAGTCAAAGTTCTACTGCTTATGGAGGAGCTGCTACACGAGCAGTGGATGGTAATGTTGATAGTGACTATGGGCACCATTCTGTAACGCATACAAACTTTGAAGACAATGCTTGGTGGCAAGTTGATCTTGGAAAAACAGAGAATGTTGGAAAAGTTAAACTCTACAATCGTGGAGATGGGAATGTAGCTAATCGTCTTTCCAATTTTGATGTTGTTTTGTTAAATGAAGCAAAACAAGAAGTTGCTCGTCAACACTTTGATAGTTTGAATGGGAAGGCAGAACTTGAAGTTTTCTTCACCGCCAAAGGCGCTCGTTATGTAAAAGTGGAGTTGAAAACTAAAAATACCCCATTGAGCTTGGCAGAAGTGGAAGTGTTCCGTTCAGCAACAACTCAAGTTGGACAGGATAGAACTGCACCAGTAGTAGATCAAACATCAGCATTGAAAGACTACCTTTTTGGCTTAACTTATAATCCTTTGGATATTTTAACTCGCAAGGGAGAAACCTTAGAAAATCGCTACAACACAAGTGCTAAGGAACAAAATGGAGAGTTTGTCGTTGTAGAAAAAATCAAGAAAACTCTCTCTACAGGCACAGCAGATGTTTCCATCAATGGAAATCAAAATGTCTTCCTAGGTGGCTTGTATAAGGCAAACCAAAATCTGCTAGAAAATCAGCCAGAATTGATTAGTCTTGCCCGTGCAAAGGGGACAGTCAGCGTCGATTTACCTGGTATGATTCAGTCTGACAGCCGAATTGAAGCAGATCCTACAACTAGTGGTATGCAGTCTGCGATGAATACCTTGGTTGAAAGATGGACAAAGAATTACTCATCTAGCCATTCCGTTCCTGCCCGTGTTCAGTATGAATCAACTACAGCCTATAGCATGAACCAATTGAAAGCAAAATTTGGTGCAGACTTTGAAAAAGCAGGCGCACCGCTCAAGATTGACTTTGAGGCTGTGCAAAAGGGTGAAAAGCAAATTGAAGTTGTAAACTTTAAACAAATCTACTATACAGCGACATTTGATGCACCGACCAATCCAGCAGCTGTATTTGACAAGAGTGTAACACCTGAAGATTTAAAACAAAGAGGCGTTGATTCACAAACTCCACCTGTATATGTATCAAACGTTTCTTACGGACGTCAAATCTATGTTAAGTTTGAGTCAACAAGTAAGTCTACTGAATTAAAAGCAGCTATCAATGCGGTTATCAAAGGCGCAACAATTGCTCCAAATTCTGAGTGGAGCCGTCTATTGAAGAATACTTCTGTAACAGCGGTAATTGTAGGAGGTAATGCTAGCGGTGCCGCCAAAGTTGTCACAGGAACAGTCGAAAACTTGAAGGAACTCATCAGAGAAGGAGCTAACTTTAGCGCTCAAAGTCCAGCTGTGCCAATCTCATATAAGACTGCCTTCCTAAAAGATAATGCCCAAGCAACTTTACAAAATAGTACAGACTATATCGAAACGAAGGTTACTTCTTACAAAAATGGTTTCTTGAAACTTCATCATAAGGGCGCTTATGTTGCGCGTTACTACATCTATTGGGATGAAATTACATATGATGAACAAGGAAATCCAGAAATTCGTTCACGTCAATGGGAAGATAACGGAAAAAACAGAACTTCAGGCTTCCAAACAGAGATTCAATTTAAAGGAAATGTCCGTAATCTTCGTATCAAGGTTCAAGAAAAGACGGGTCTTGTATGGGAACCATGGCGTACAGTTTACAACCGCACAGACTTACCACTAGTACAACAGCGTACAATTACACATTGGGGAACAACTCTAAACCCTAAAGTTGATGAAAAAATTGTGAATGAGTAACAATTTGATTTACTTGATTCGATAGTAAACAGTGAAGAGGAGGAACTTCGATTTCTCCTCTTTTATGATTGACTTTTGAGAGAATGAAAGGGTAACTTCTATAGCAGATTGAAACTAGAATAGTACGTTGTTGCTATTAAAACATTTCTAGAAATTAAGTTGACTTTCCCAATAGATTTGTTCATGTCTTATTTCAATTCAATATAAAACTAACTTCCAGTTTTCCACAACCTAGCTTTTAGTATGAGAAAAAATGCGTTGTTACAGACATAAGGAGCTTTTTGAGAAGTGGGCAATCCGTGCAATCAGATTTGACGGATGTTGGATGCATGATGCGATTGCGCTTGATTTCCTTCGAAATCATTGACGGGCCTTTTCCCATCTTCTCAACGATGGAACGGAAAGTCTCACACTTAATTCCACCATAAAAATCCGTTTTAGACTAATTTCCACTTTGGTTAGGCGAGTGGAAGTTACTTTGAGAACTTACCCCAGCCAAAATTAACAATAAAAAAGAAAAATATCTTGACAAGCAAGGGAAAATTTTGTTACAATAATAGACGGTACTTTTTACTTTTGGTCTCTCAAGAGTGTACAGGGACGTGCTGACAAATGTTGCAAAAGTACACACAGATGATAGCTGTCACCAAGTGTATCATCACCAAAAATAAAAAAACACAGGAGAATGTAGATGCCTACAATTAACCAATTGGTTCGCAAACCGCGTAAATCAAAAGTAGAAAAATCTAAATCACCAGCTTTGAACGTTGGTTACAACAGTCATAAAAAAGTTCAAACAAACGTTTCTTCACCACAAAAACGTGGTGTTGCAACTCGTGTTGGAACAATGACACCTAAAAAACCTAACTCAGCCCTTCGTAAATTTGCTCGTGTACGTTTGAGCAACCTTATCGAAGTTACTGCCTACATCCCAGGTATCGGACACAACTTGCAAGAACACAGCGTGGTTCTTCTTCGTGGTGGACGTGTAAAAGACCTTCCAGGGGTACGTTACCATATCGTCCGTGGTGCACTTGATACTGCAGGTGTTAACGATCGTAAACAAGGCCGTTCTAAATACGGTACTAAACGTCCAAAAGCATAAGGAAAGGGGATAAAGAGAAATGAGTCGTAAAAATAGAGCTCCAAAACGTGACGTATTGCCAGATCCGCTTTACAATTCACAACTAGTTACTCGTCTTATCAACCGCGTTATGCTTGATGGTAAACGTGGTACAGCTGCTTCAATCGTTTACGGTGCCTTTGAGCAAATCAAAGAAGCTACTGGAAACGATGCACTTGAAGTATTTGAAACAGCTATGGAAAACATCATGCCTGTACTTGAAGTACGTGCACGTCGTGTTGGTGGTTCTAACTACCAAGTCCCAGTTGAAGTTCGTCCAGAACGTCGTACAACACTTGGACTTCGTTGGTTGGTAACAATCGCTCGCCTTCGTGGTGAACACACAATGCAAGACCGTCTTGCAAAAGAAATCTTGGATGCTGCTAACAACACTGGTGCAGCAGTTAAGAAACGTGAAGACACTCACCGTATGGCTGAAGCTAACCGTGCATTCGCACACTTCCGTTGGTAAGATTAAGATACTAAGGGCGTTAAAAAAGCGACTGAAAATTAGGAAGCTTGACGAAGAATCGAAGATTCTAGGAGAGCTTATCTATTTTCCGAGCTTTTAGCCCGGGTTCAAATTAGCTAAATCGATTAGTATTAGCTATAACTCAACTTACCAGCTCGTAAGTTGAAACCAACAGTAGCATGAAAACATTGAGAACGGGTAGGTCCTGCCTATCCGTTTTTATTAAAATCATGTTATAATAGAATAGAAATCAAAAATAAATAGGAGAAACAAACCTCATGGCACGCGAATTTTCACTTGAAAAAACTCGTAATATCGGTATCATGGCTCACGTCGATGCTGGTAAAACAACAACTACTGAGCGTATTCTTTACTACACTGGTAAAATCCACAAAATCGGTGAAACTCACGAAGGTGCGTCACAAATGGACTGGATGGAGCAAGAGCAAGAACGTGGTATCACTATCACATCTGCTGCGACAACAGCTCAATGGAACAACCACCGCGTAAACATCATCGACACACCAGGACACGTGGACTTCACAATCGAAGTACAACGTTCTCTTCGTGTATTGGATGGTGCGGTTACCGTTCTTGACTCACAATCAGGTGTTGAACCTCAAACTGAAACAGTTTGGCGTCAAGCAACTGAGTACGGAGTTCCACGTATCGTATTTGCCAACAAAATGGACAAAATCGGTGCTGACTTCCTTTACTCTGTAAGCACACTTCACGATCGTCTTCAAGCAAATGCACACCCAATCCAATTGCCAATCGGTTCTGAAGATGACTTCCGTGGTATCATCGACTTGATCAAGATGAAAGCTGAGATCTATACTAACGACCTTGGTACAGATATCCTTGAAGAAGATATTCCAGCTGAATACCTTGACCAAGCTCAAGAATACCGTGAAAAATTGATCGAAGCAGTTGCTGAAACTGACGAAGAATTGATGATGAAATACCTTGAAGGTGAAGAAATCACTAACGAAGAATTGAAAGCTGGTATCCGTAAAGCTACTATCAACGTTGAATTCTTCCCAGTATTGTGTGGTTCAGCTTTCAAAAACAAAGGTGTTCAATTGATGCTTGATGCGGTTATTGACTATCTTCCAAGCCCACTTGATATCCCAGCAATTAAAGGTGTTAACCCAGATACAGACGCAGAAGAAACTCGTCCAGCATCTGACGAAGAGCCATTTGCAGCTCTTGCCTTCAAGATCATGACTGACCCATTCGTAGGTCGTTTAACATTCTTCCGTGTTTACTCAGGTGTTCTTCAATCAGGTTCTTATGTATTGAACACTTCTAAAGGTAAACGTGAACGTATCGGACGTATCCTTCAAATGCACGCTAACAGCCGTCAAGAAATTGACACTGTTTACTCAGGTGATATCGCTGCTGCCGTTGGTTTGAAAGACACTACAACTGGTGACTCATTGACAGATGAAAAAGCTAAAATCATCCTTGAATCAATCAACGTTCCAGAACCAGTTATCCAATTGATGGTTGAACCAAAATCTAAAGCAGACCAAGACAAGATGGGTATCGCCCTTCAAAAATTGGCTGAAGAAGATCCAACATTCCGCGTTGAAACAAACGTTGAAACTGGTGAAACAGTTATCTCTGGTATGGGTGAGCTTCACCTTGACGTTCTTGTTGACCGTATGCGTCGTGAGTTCAAAGTTGAAGCGAACGTAGGTGCTCCTCAAGTATCTTACCGTGAAACATTCCGCGCTTCTACTCAAGCACGTGGATTCTTCAAACGTCAGTCTGGTGGTAAAGGTCAATTCGGTGATGTATGGATTGAATTTACTCCAAACGAAGAAGGTAAAGGATTCGAATTCGAAAACGCAATCGTCGGTGGTGTGGTTCCTCGTGAATTTATCCCAGCGGTTGAAAAAGGTTTGGTAGAATCTATGGCTAACGGTGTTCTTGCAGGTTACCCAATGGTTGACGTTAAAGCTAAACTTTACGATGGTTCATACCACGATGTCGACTCATCTGAAACTGCCTTCAAGATCGCGGCTTCACTTGCCCTTAAAGAAGCTGCTAAATCAGCACAACCAGCTATCCTTGAACCAATGATGCTTGTAACAATCACTGTTCCAGAAGAAAACCTTGGTGATGTTATGGGTCACGTAACTGCTCGTCGTGGACGTGTTGATGGTATGGAAGCACACGGTAACAGCCAAATCGTTCGTGCTTACGTTCCACTTGCTGAAATGTTCGGTTATGCAACAGTTCTTCGTTCTGCATCTCAAGGACGTGGTACATTCATGATGGTATTTGACCACTACGAAGATGTACCTAAGTCAGTACAAGAAGAAATCATTAAGAAAAACAAAGGTGAAGACTAATCCGTCCTCACTCTAGAAGGAAGTCACTTAGTGGCTTCCTTTTGTCTTTAGAAAATACCTCTAAATATGGTAAAATAGTAGGAGAATAATGTGAGGAAAATGAATGTCAAACAGTTTTGAAATTTTGATGAATCAACTGGGGATGCCTGCTGAAATGAGACAGGCTCCTGCTTTATCACAGGCTGATATTGAGCGAGTTGTAGTTCATAAAATTAGTAAGGTATGGGAGTTTCATTTCGTATTTTCTAATATTTTACCGATTGAAATCTTTTTAGAATTAAAGAAAGGTTTAAGCGAAGAATTTTCTAAGACAGGCAATAAAGCTGTTTTCGAAATCAAGGCTCTGTCTCAAGAATTTTCAAACCAACTCTTACAGTCCTACTATAGAGAGGCTTTTTCTGAGGGTCCATGTGCTAGTCAAGGCTTTAAATCTCTTTATCAGAATTTGCAAGTTCGTGCTGAAGGCAATCAACTATTTATTGAAGGTTCAGAGGCGATTGATAAGGAACATTTTAAGAAAAATCACCTTCCTAATTTAGCCAAACAACTTGAAAAGTTTGGTTTTCCAACTTTCAACTGTCAAGTAGAGAAAAATGATGTGTTGACCCAAGAGCAGGAAGAGGCCTTCCATGCTGAAAATGAGCAGATTGTTCAAGCGGCCAATGAGGAAGCGCTCCGTGCTATGGAACAACTGGAACAGATGGCGCCACCTCCAGCGGAAGAGAAACCAGCCTTTGATTTTCAGGCTAAAAAAGCTGCAGCTAAACCCAAGCTGGACAAGGCGGAGATTACTCCTATGATCGAAGTGACGACGGAGGAAAATCGTCTGGTCTTTGAAGGGGTTGTTTTTGATGTGGAGCAAAAAGTGACCAGAACAGGGCGTGTTTTGATCAACTTTAAAATGACAGACTACACTTCCAGTTTTTCTATGCAAAAGTGGGTTAAGAACGAGGAAGAGGCTCAGAAATTTGATCTAATTAAGAAAAATTCTTGGCTCCGAGTCCGTGGGAATGTGGAGATGAATAACTTCACACGCGATTTGACTATGAATGTGCAGGATGTGCAGGAAGTTGTTCACTATGAGCGGAAGGATTTGATGCCAGAAGGTGAGCGTCGGGTTGAGTTTCATGCTCATACTAACATGTCGACCATGGATGCTCTACCAGAGGTCGAAGAGATCGTTGCTACAGCTGCTAAGTGGGGACACAAAGCAGTTGCTATCACGGACCATGGGAATGTCCAGTCCTTCCCACACGGCTATAAGGCGGCTAAGAAAGCGGGAATTCAGCTGATTTATGGAATGGAAGCCAATATCGTGGAGGACCGTGTCCCTATCGTCTATAACGAAGTGGAGATGGACTTGTCAGAAGCGACCTACGTGGTTTTTGACGTGGAAACGACAGGACTTTCAGCTATCTATAATGATTTGATTCAGGTTGCAGCCTCTAAGATGTACAAGGGGAATGTCATTGCTGAATTTGATGAATTTATCAATCCCGGGCATCCCTTGTCAGCCTTTACTACTGAGTTAACTGGAATTACAGATGATCATGTCAAAAATGCCAAACCACTAGAACAAGTTTTACAAGAATTCCAAGAATTTTGTAAGGATACGGTTCTAGTTGCCCACAATGCCACCTTTGACGTTGGCTTTATGAATGCCAATTATGAGCGTCATGGTCTGCCAAAGATTAGTCAGCCAGTTATTGATACGCTGGAGTTTGCTAGAAACCTCTATCCTGAGTATAAACGTCATGGTTTGGGGCCTTTGACCAAGCGTTTTGGTGTGGCCCTAGAACATCACCATATGGCCAACTACGATGCGGAAGCGACAGGTCGTCTGCTCTTTATCTTTATCAAAGAGGTAGCAGAAAAACATGGTGTGACCGATTTAGCTAGACTTAACATTGATTTGATTAGTCCAGATTCTTATAAAAAAGCTCGGATCAAGCATGCGACCATTTATGTCAAAAATCAGATAGGTCTAAAAAATATCTTTAAGCTGGTTTCCTTGTCTAACACTAAGTACTTTGAAGGGGTACCACGGATTCCGAGAACGGTTCTAGATGCCCATCGGGAGGGCTTGATTTTAGGATCAGCCTGTGCAGAAGGCGAAGTTTTTGATGCGGTCGTTTCTCAAGGTGTAGATGCGGCGGTTGAGGTGGCCAAGTATTATGACTTTATCGAGGTCATGCCACCAGCTATCTATGCTCCCTTGATTGCCAAGGAGCAGGTCAAGGATATGGAAGAACTCCAGACCATTATCAAAAGTTTGATAGAGGTTGGAGAACGTCTTAGCAAGCCTGTTCTGGCTACGGGAAATGTCCACTATATCGAACCGGAAGAAGAGATTTATCGTGAAATTATCGTCCGTAGTTTGGGACAGGGGGCTATGATTAACCGAACCATTGGTCATGGAGAACATGCCCAACCAGCTCCTCTGCCAAAAGCCCATTTTAGAACGACCAATGAGATGTTGGATGAATTTGCCTTCTTGGGAGAGGAATTAGCTCGTAAACTGGTTATTGAAAATCCCAATGCCTTGGCAGAAATCTTTGAACCTGTTGAAGTTGTTAAGGGGGATTTGTACACGCCTTTCATCGACAAGGCGGAAGAAACGGTCGCTGAATTGACCTACAAGAAGGCCTTTGAGATTTATGGAAATCCGCTGCCAGATATCGTTGATTTGCGGATTGAAAAAGAATTAACCTCTATTCTGGGGAATGGATTTGCCGTGATTTATCTGGCATCGCAGATGCTGGTGCAACGTTCCAATGAACGGGGTTACTTGGTTGGTTCTCGTGGGTCTGTTGGTTCTAGTTTCGTTGCGACCATGATTGGGATTACAGAGGTCAATCCTCTCTCTCCTCACTATGTCTGTGGTCAGTGTCAGTACAGCGAATTTATCACCGATGGTTCGTATGGTTCAGGATTTGATATGCCCAATAAGGACTGTCCAAACTGTGGTTATAAACTCAGTAAAAACGGACAAGATATTCCTTTCGAGACCTTCCTTGGTTTTGATGGGGACAAGGTTCCCGATATTGACTTGAACTTCTCGGGAGAAGATCAACCTAGCGCCCACTTGGATGTACGCGATATTTTTGGTGAGGAATATGCCTTCCGTGCAGGAACGGTTGGTACGGTGGCTGCCAAGACTGCCTATGGTTTTGTCAAGGGTTACGAGCGGGACTATGGCAAGTTTTATCGTGATGCAGAGGTAGAACGCCTCGCTCAAGGTGCTGCTGGTGTCAAGCGGACAACAGGACAACACCCGGGGGGAATCGTTGTTATTCCGAACTACATGGATGTCTATGATTTCACGCCTGTTCAGTATCCAGCGGATGATGTGACGGCTGAATGGCAGACCACTCACTTTAACTTCCACGATATTGATGAGAACGTCCTTAAACTTGATGTACTGGGACATGATGATCCGACCATGATTCGAAAACTGCAGGACTTGTCTGGGATTGACCCTAATGAAATTCCTATGGATGATGAAGGCGTGATGGCCCTCTTTTCTGGGACTGATGTGCTAGGGGTAACACCTGAGCAAATCGGAACGCCGACGGGTATGCTGGGAATTCCAGAGTTTGGAACCAACTTTGTACGTGGAATGGTAGACGAGACGCATCCGACAACTTTTGCGGAGTTGCTGCAGTTGTCAGGATTGTCCCACGGTACCGATGTCTGGTTGGGAAATGCCCAAGATTTGATCAAGCAAGGAATTGCGGACCTATCAACTGTTATCGGTTGTCGGGACGACATCATGGTTTACCTCATGCATGCTGGTCTCGAGCCTAAGATGGCCTTTACCATCATGGAACGGGTACGTAAGGGCTTGTGGCTCAAGATTTCTGAAGAAGAGAGAAATGGCTACATCGAAGCCATGAAGGCTAATAAGGTGCCAGAGTGGTATATCGAGTCCTGTGGGAAAATTAAGTACATGTTCCCTAAAGCCCATGCGGCAGCCTACGTTATGATGGCCTTGCGTGTAGCTTACTTCAAGGTTCACCATCCCATTTATTATTACTGTGCTTACTTCTCAATCCGTGCTAAGGCCTTTGATATAAAGACCATGGGTGCGGGCTTGGATGCCATCAAACGCAGAATGGAAGAAATCTCTGAAAAACGGAAGAACAATGAAGCATCTAATGTGGAAATTGACCTCTATACAACTCTTGAGATTGTCAATGAAATGTGGGAGCGTGGTTTCAAGTTTGGCAAACTCGATCTCTATCGTAGTCAGGCAACAGAGTTCCTCATTGATGGGGATACCCTCATTCCGCCATTTGTAGCAATGGATGGTCTGGGAGAGAACGTTGCCAAGCAGTTGGTGCGTGCGCGCCAAGAAGGAGAATTCCTCTCTAAAACCGAACTACGCAAGCGCGGTGGGCTCTCATCAACCTTGGTTGAAAAGATGGATGAGATGGGCATTCTCGGCAATATGCCAGAGGATAACCAGTTGAGTTTGTTTGATGAGTTGTTTTAAAAAATTGTTTAATCATCTATCAAAAGAGGCTAATGTATATCCAATAGATTTACATTGGCTTTCTTTTTTGTTAAAATAGTCTATAGAAAGAGGGTGAGAGTATGTCAAAGACGAGTATGAGCATCCGTTTGGATAGTGACGTGAAGGAGCAGGCCCAACAGGTGTTTAATAATCTGGGAATGGATATGACGACTGCCATCAATATTTTCCTTCGTCAAGCTATTCAATATCAGGGTTTACCTTTCGATGTTAGACTAGACGAGAATCGGAAGTTGCTTGAGGTATTAACGGATTTAGACCAAAATCGTAATATGAGCCAATCCTTTGAATCAGTCTCTGACTTGATGGAGGATTTGCGTGCTTAAGATTCGTTATCATAAACAGTTTAAAAAAGATTTTAAGTTGGCTATGAAGCGTGGTTTGAAGGCAGAATTATTAGAAGAAGTTTTAAATTTTCTTGTTCAAGAAAAAGAACTTCCTGCTAGATATCGTGATCATCAATTGACGGCATCCAAGCATTTTCAAGGAGTTCGTGAATGCCATATCCAGCCAGATTGGCTTTTGGTTTATAAAGTAGACAAGGAAGAATTGATTTTAAATTTGCTGAGGACAGGCAGTCATAGTGATTTGTTTTAATCTATTTTAAGGGGGTTCTCATGAAACTTAGAATATTCGCAGAAGATAAACCGAACCAAAAAGTCTTTGATTATCAGCTGGAACTGGATTCGGATAAAATTTTGAAAGCAACAACTTTGATTTGTGCTACGGTAGCAGCGGTTAGCCTGCTATCCCTGTTTAAAGAAAAATAGAAAAGAGAAAATTACATGGTTTTACCAAATTTTAAAGAAAATCTAGAAAAATATGCGAAATTATTGGTTGCGAATGGAATCAATGTGCAACCTGGTCACACTTTGGCTCTTTCTATCGATGTGGAGCAACGTGAGTTGGCGCATCTAATCGTGAAGGAAGCTTATACCTTGGGTGCGCATGAGGTCATCGTTCAGTGGACAGATGATGTCATCAACCGTGAGAAATTTCTCTATGCTCCGATGGAGCGTTTGGACAATGTGCCAGAATACAAGGTTGCTGAGATGAACTATCTTTTGGAGAACAAGGCTAGCCGTCTTGGGGTTCGTTCATCTGATCCAGGTGCTTTGAACGGAGTGGATGCTGACAAGCTATCAGCTTCTGCCAAAGCTATGGGACTTGCCATGAAGCCAATGAGAATCGCAACTCAATCCAATAAGGTTAGTTGGACTGTTGCAGCCGCTGCTGGACTTGAATGGGCCAAGAAAGTCTTTCCAAATGCTGCGAGCAACGAAGAAGCAGTTGATCTCCTTTGGGACCAAATCTTCAAAACTTGCCGTGTCTACGAAGAAGATCCTGTTAAGGCTTGGGAAGAGCATGCAGCTATCCTCAAGAGCAAGGCAGATATGCTTAATAAAGAACAATTTTCAGCCCTTCACTACACAGCGCCAGGAACAGATTTGACCCTTGGTTTGCCGAAAAACCATGTTTGGGAATCAGCTGGTGCTATCAATGCGCAAGGAGAAGGATTCTTGCCAAATATGCCGACAGAGGAAGTCTTCACAGCGCCTGACTTCCGTCGCGCAGATGGTTATGTCACTTCTACAAAACCGCTTAGCTACAATGGAAATATCATTGAAGGCATTAAGGTAACCTTTAAGGATGGAGAAATCATAGACATTACTGCTGAGAAGGGTGATCAGGTCATGAAAGCCCTTGTCTTTGAAAATGCGGGTGCGCGTGCCTTGGGTGAATGTGCCTTGGTACCAGATCCAAGCCCAATTTCTCAGTCAGGCATTACATTCTTCAACACCCTTTTCGATGAGAATGCGTCAAATCACTTGGCTATCGGTGCAGCCTATGCGACTAGCGTAGTTGGTGGAGCGGATATGAGCGAAGAGGAGCTTGAAGCCGCGGGGCTTAACCGTTCAGATGTTCACGTAGACTTTATGATTGGTTCTAACCAAATGGACATCGATGGTATCCGTGAGGATGGGACACGTGTACCACTCTTCCGTAAGGGAGATTGGGCAAATTAAGGAGATAATATGTTAGGAAGTATGTTCGTTGGTCTCCTAGTGGGATTCTTGGCAGGTACTCTGACCAATCGTGGAGAGCGAATGGGATGTTTTGGAAAAATGTTTCTAGGCTGGATTGGTGCCTTTATAGGGCATTTTCTTTTTGGGACTTGGGGACCGATAATAGCAGGAACTGCCATTATTCCGGCAGTACTAGGTTCCATGATTGTCTTAGCGATTTTCTGGAGACGAGGAAGTTAATTTCTTAAATCTGATACTCAATGAAAATCAAAGAGCAAACTAGGAAACTAGCCGCAGGCTGCTCAA
>NZ_VMLH01000123.1:0-2502 GCF_013276595.1 Streptococcus sp. 10824 | reverse complement strand
GAATCTTCCGCTGGTTTAGTTGGTTCCTGATCAGCTTTTTCTGCTTTTTCAAGCTCTTCAACTTTTGCTTTTGCTTTTTCAGCCTCAGCTTTAGCCTTCTCTAGTTCAGCTTCAGCAGCTGTTTGAGCTTGTTCAGCTTCAGCTTTTGAATTTTCAGCTGCTCTTGCTTCATTATTTTCTTTTTCAGCCTTAGCAGTCGCATCATCAGCTGTTTTCTTAGATTCTGCTGCTTTTTGCTCTAACTCCGCAATTCTAGCATCTGCTTCTTCTTGGGGTTGAGCTGGAGTTTCTTCTTCCGTTTTAGCTGGTTCCTTCGCTTTTGCTTCCTCTACTTCTTTAAGGGTCTTATTGAAGTCATCAACACGAGAATTAATATCTTCTGCGTAAGAGCCGACAAGGGCATCCGCCTGGTTAAATTCAGCTTCTGCTGCTGCACGAGCTGCTTCCGCTTCTTTGAGTTTTCTTTTTTGTTCCTCCAGAGCTTTAGCTTTTTGCTCAAGGTCGGCTTTGGCTTTGTTAGCTTGCTTGGTTAGAGAGTCAATTTCATCTCCCAATTGATCCGCCTTGTCTTGCAGTTTTTCTGACTCTGGACGTTTGGCATCCTCAGCTTTGGCTTTTTCAATTTGAGTTCTTATATTGTTCGGAAGAGTTCCCTCACTATAAAACTTATTGCTATTTTCAGAGTCAGGTTTAGCATTCTCTGTTGGTAATTCATCCAAAACATCGGTAGCCTTGATAGCACCACTTTCAATTGCGTCTAGTAAATCTTCCTTACCGATTGCCGCTTTAGCTGCTTGAATAGCCGCTTCCTTATCAGTAATACTGTTATCTTTCCTAATTTTATCTTCTGCAGCCTTTTCAAGCTCTGTCAAGGCTGCTTCAAGATCAGCTTTGGCTTGATCTTCTTTTTTCTCTTCTGAACTCTTAACCTTTTCTATCTCGTCAAGAGTCTTGTTGAATTCCTCGGTACGTTCTTTAATGTCTCCTGCATAAGATTTCAGAACTTCATAACGCTCTTCAAATTCAGCCTGCTCTTTTTTATATTCTGCTGATTCTTTGTCTTTGCTTTTAAGTTCTTCAGCTTTTTTATCAAGCTCATCTTTGAGTTTATTAGCTTGCTTGGTTAGAGAATCAATCTCATCTTCCAATTGATCCGCCTTATCTTGCAATTTTTCTGACTCTGGACGTGCTGTGTCTGCGGCTTCAGCTTCCTCAACTTTTTCTTTTTTATCTGCAGGAAGGTTGTTTTTTGACATATAGACAACGTCAGCACTATTCATAGCAGAAGAGTTCTTTTCATCTTCCTCTGTTGGTAACTCATTCAAAACATCGATAGCCTTGATTTGACCATTTTCAATCGCTTTCAGTAAATCTTCTTTACCGATTCTCTCTTTTGCTTTTTTAATAGCTGCTGCTTTGTCCTTAATCTCATCGTTAGCATTAATTTCATCTTCTGCAGCCTTTTCAAGCTTTGTAAATGCAGCTTCAAGATCATATTTCGCTTTCGCTTCTGGGTCTTTGTCTCTCGCTTCCTTTACTTTTTTTAGAGTGTCATTGAAGTCGTCAACACGAGTATTAATATCATCTTTATAAGACTCAGCCAGTGCTGCAGCCTTTTCAAATTCAGCTTGTGCCGCTTCATGAGCTGCTTTCGCTTCTTCTAGTTTTTTCTCCTCTTCTACCAGAGTTGCAGCTTTTTTCTCAGCTTCAGCTTTGGCCTTATTAGCTTGCTTGGTTAGAGAGTCAATTTCATCCCCCAATTGATCCGCCTTGTCTTGCAGTTTTTCGGATTGTGGACGTTTGGCATCAGCCTCCTCGGCTTTTTTGATTTTAGCTTTTATCTCTTCAGGAAGAGAAGAGTCTTTGCTAGTAATAACTGGATTTTCATCTTCCTTTGTTGGCAATTCCTTCACAACATCACTAGCCTTAATTTGACCATTTTCAATCGCTTTCAGTAAATCTTCTTTACCGATTCTCTCTTTTGCTTTTTTAATAGCTGCTGCTTTGTCCTTAATCTCATCGTTAGCATTAATTTTATCTTCTGCAGCCTTTTCAAGTTCTGTCAAGGCCTTCATCACTGCTTCTTTAGCTTCAGCTTCTTCCTTTTTAGCAGCAGCTAGCTCAGCATCAGCAGCCTGTTTAGCTTTTTCAGCTTTTGCTTTTGCCTCATCTGCAACTTTAGCCTCATCTGCTTCGGATTTCGCTTTCTTAGCAGCTTCTTCAGCTTTGGCTTTCGCTTCCTCTACTTTTTTCTGTAGTTCAGCAACTTTAGCTTCAGCTTCTTTTCTAGCTTCTTCCGCTTTTTCAAGATCCTTTTTAGATTTTTCGGATGCTTTGCTAGTGTTAGTAGTATTTGATTCATCAGCTTTTACAGCCAATTGCTGAACGCTAGTAAGACTAGCCCCTAAAACTACCGCACTGGCTAGGCTAGCAAAAATCATCTTTTTCTTCCCCATTTAGGTCACCTCTTTATTATTATTTTTAATCACCTGAATCACCTGA
>NZ_VMLH01000122.1:0-404 GCF_013276595.1 Streptococcus sp. 10824 | reverse complement strand
GGTATTCCCCTTCAAATTAAAACAGATAAGAGAACGGTCTTTACCTATCAAGCCTCCAACTCTAAGAAAATGGAGGACGATACCCATACACAGTTTGGATACGCCTGTCACCAACTGGGGATTCTCCTTGAGACAACCGCTATCCCTCAAGCTAAAGGGAGAGTCGAAAGACTCAATCAGGCACTACAATCTCGCCTGCCTATTGAACTGGAACGAAACAATATTCATACCTTGGAAGAAGCCAATACTTTCCTTCTTTCCTACATTCAAACCTTTAATGAACAGTTTGGAAACAAGACAAAACTCTCTGTCTTCGAGGTGGCTCCTAAGCCCTCTGAACGAAATCTCATTCTAGCTAGACTGGCGGAGAGAGTCGTGGATCGTAGACACCATATCCGATTCCA
>NZ_VMLH01000121.1:0-838 GCF_013276595.1 Streptococcus sp. 10824 | reverse complement strand
ACTATATTAGTATATCACAGTCACTTTCGCTTGTCAACACTTTTTTGAAACTTTTTTTAATCTTTTTTCATCAAGTGTTCCAACTGCAACATACCATAGTCCGTACGGGATTCGAACCCGTGTTACCGCCGTGAAAAGGCGGTGTCTTAACCCCTTGACCAACGGACCAGAGTGGTTATTTTCAACTCTTACTATTATACCGACTTTTTCAGACTTGTCAACACCTTTTTCTAATTTTTTTTAAACTTTTTACAATTTTTTGGCGAGAAGTCATCTAAATGGAGGCTAGCCCTCATGCCTGGTTTGGAGCAGAAACCTCTAACTTACACCTAGCCATTGATGATGCTTCTGGCAATATCCTAGGGGCTTATTTTGATAAACAAGAGACCTTGAATGCTTACTATCATGTCCTCGAACAAATTTTAGACAACCACGGCATTCCCCTTCAAATCAAAACAGATAAAAGAACAGTCTTTACCTATCAAATCTCCAACTCTAAGAAAATGGAGGACGATACCCATACACAATTCGGATACGCCTGTCACCAACTGGGGATTCTCCTTGAGACAACCGCTATCCCTCAAGCTAAAGGGAGAGTCGAAAGACTCAATCAGGCACTACAATCTCGCCTGCCTATTGAACTGGAACGAAACAATATTCATACCTTGGAAGAAGCCAATACTTTCCTTCTTTCCTACATTCAAACCTTTAATGAACAGTTTGGAAACAAGACAAAACTCTCTGTCTTTGAGGAGGCTCCTAAGCCCTCTGAACGAAATCTCATTCTGGCTAGACTGGCGGAGAGAGTCGTCGATAGTGGACACCATATCCGATTCCA
>NZ_VMLH01000120.1:0-18778 GCF_013276595.1 Streptococcus sp. 10824 | reverse complement strand
CAACCTGCGGCTAGTTTCCTAGTTTGCTCTTTGATTTTCATTGAGTATCAGATGAATTTCTTGGTTGTGGCTAAAAAATATGCTACACTATCAATATGAAAATTTTAATCCCTACAGCAAAAGAAATGAACACAGACTTGCCGAGTATCGAGGCAACACCTTTAATACCAGAAAGTCAGGCCGTGCTGGATGCCTTGGCCCTCTATTCTGCTAGTCAATTGGAGAGTTTTTATAAGGTATCAGCCGAGAAGGCTGCGGAAGAATGTCAAAATATCCAAGCTTTGAAAAGGCAAACTGCTCAACACTACCCAGCTCTTAAACTTTTTGATGGGCTTATGTACCGCCATATCAAGCGAGATAAGTTGACCGAGGCGGAACAAGCCTATCTTGAAAATCATGTCTTTATTACTTCGGCTTTGTACGGTGTCGTTCCAGCCTTGTCATCTATGGCCCCTCACCGTTTGGACTTTTTGATGAAGTTAAAAGTCGCTGGTAAGACTTTAAAGAGTCATTGGAAGGCAGCCTATGATGAAGCTGTGAAGCAGGAAGAAGTGATTTTCTCCCTCTTGTCGTCCGAGTTTGAGACGGTATTTTCTAAGGAAATCAGAGAAAAAATGGTGATCTTCAAATTTATGGAGGATAGAGGCGGTCAGCTGAAAATTCACTCAACCATTTCCAAGAAAGCGCGTGGTGCCTTCCTGACAGCCCTGATAGACAATCAAGTACAGACGGTGGAGGAAGCTCGTCGCTTAAGCTTTGCAGGATTTACCTACCGAGAAGATCTGTCCCAGCCACAGGAATTGGTTTTTGTTAAGGAAGTATAGAAATCAGATATTTTGTATTTGGCAATATGTATCATCAGCTATTTTAGTTTATAAATGAAAAAAAGCGAACAAGCTAGTCTTCTGAGTGTCAGAAAAGTAGTCTTGTTCGCTTTTATTATATTAGTTACTTGATAGCATTGACCAAGTCTTCCGCTTGTTTTTCAAGTGAGCTTAGGACTGTTTCTTCAAGAACCAATTTTCCGTCTGCCCAAGCAGAGTCATTAACACGTGCAGCAGTGAAATCACCAACGCCTTGTGTACGGATAAATGGCAAGAGGTCTTTGTAGATAGCGAAAAGTTGATCGTGCCCTGCATTGGCTACAGATGATACGGTGACAAACTTGTCTTGAAGGGCAGAAACGCCACGTGTATCAGACAAGTCAAGGGCACGAGATAGCCAGTCAAGCAAGTTTTTCACTGTACCAGGGATAGAGAAGTTGTAGACTGGAGAGAAAATCCAGATAGCATCCGCAACGAGAACTGCTTCACGAGCAGCAGCTACAGCTGGATGTGTTGGAACTTCCAAATCTTGACTGAAGAGAGGAAGGGCTGAATAATCAAGGTAGCTAACTTCCGCTTTACCAGCAAGTGCTTTCTCAGCTTCGAGCGCCATTTGGTGGTTGAAAGAACCTTGACGTAGTGATCCGACGATAAATAATACTTTTTTAGACATGATGTGTCTCCTTTTTCTTAAAATTTCGAGAATTCTCTCGTTGTTATAAAATATATTACAACAAAGCAAAAGAACTTGCAAGAAATTTGCTCAGAGTTTATTTGAAAATTGTAAAATTTCGGAAACTCTAGTCATTTGTGACTGAAAAAGTAAGAACTGTTTCACTTTCAAAATCGGTTTTGTTTGAAGGAAGAAATAAAGTGCGATTGTTCTTGCATTCACTTGTAATAAAGCCCAATAGATGGTAAAATAGACGAGTGAAAAAAAGACAAAACAAAGTAAAAAATAATCTACTGTGGCAGTATGGTCTAGGGATGACGATTTTGTTTGTGGTTATCAGTGCTTCCTTTCTGTATCTAGTGTTTCTGAGTATGAAACCTTATCAAACAGCTAAAAGTGAAGGAGAAAAATTAGCTCAGCAGTATGCAGGATTAGAGCAGGCTGATCAGGTTGACTTATACAATGGCTTGGAATCCTATTATAGCGTTCTTGGCCGTAATAAAAAACAAGAAGCACTTGCTGTCCTGATTGGAAAAGATGACCACAAGATTTACGTTTATCAGCTAAATCAAGGTGTTTCACAAGAAAAAGCAGAAGCTGTTTCGAAGGAAAAAGGAGCTGGCGAGATTGACAAGATTACCTTTGGCCGTTATCAAGACAAACCAATCTGGGAAGTCAAGTCAGGCTCTGATTTTTATCTAGTAGATTTTGAAACAGGAGTATTGGTCAATAAGGAGGGCCTATGAAACTATCCAACCGTGTTTTAGAAATGGAAGAAAGTGTGACCTTGGCTGCTGGAGCTCGTGCCAAAGCACTCAAGTCTGAGGGAAGAGATATCCTGTCTCTAACCTTGGGTGAGCCAGATTTCACTACTCCAAAAAATATCCAAGATGCCGCCATTGCATCGATTCGAGATGGGCGTGCTTCTTTTTATACAGTAACCTCAGGCCTGCCAGAGCTCAAGGCAGCGGTCAATACTTACTTTGAACGCTTTTACGGCTATTCTGTAGCGCCAAATCAAGTGACAGTCGCTGCTGGAGCCAAATATTCTCTCTATACCTTCTTTATGGCTGTGGTCAATCCAGGTGATGAAGTTATCATCCCAACCCCCTACTGGGTAAGCTATGGAGACCAGGTCAAGATGGCAGAAGGTGTGCCAGTCTTTGTTCCTGCTAAGGAAGATAATCACTTTAAGGTGACCGTAGAGCAGTTAGAAGCAGCTCGCACAGACAAGACCAAGGTTTTGGTGCTGAATTCGCCATCCAATCCGACAGGTATGATTTACACCCGTGAGGAACTCTTGGCAATCGGAAACTGGGCTGTAGAAAAGGATATTCTCATTCTAGCAGATGATATCTATGGGCGCTTGGTCTATAATGGTCATGAGTTCACACCGATTTCTAGCCTATCTGAGGCAATTCGCAAGCAAACAGTGGTCATCAATGGTGTGTCTAAAATCTATGCCATGACAGGTTGGCGGATTGGCTATGCCGTTGGAGAAGCAAACATTATTGCTGCCATGTCCAAGATTGCAGGTCAAACAACTTCGAATCCGTCAGCAGTAGCCCAGTATGCAGCAGTTGAGGCTCTATCAGGTGAGCAAGATACTGTAGAAAGCATGCGTCAGGCTTTTGAGGAACGTCTCAATACCATCTATCCCCTTCTTGCTGAGGTGCCAGGATTTGAAGTGCTCAAACCGCAAGGAGCTTTCTATCTCTTCCCAAATGTCAAAAAAGCTATGGAGATGAAAGGCTATACAGATGTGACAGATTTTACAACCGCTATCCTAGAAGAAGCCGAAGTGGCCTTGGTAACAGGAGCAGGATTCGGAGCACCAGAAAATGTCCGCCTCAGCTATGCGACAGACCTAGACACGCTTAAAGAAGCAGTTAAACGCTTGAAAGCATTTATGGGTAGTGAGAATGATTGATCATTTTGAGATTAAGGTAAAGGATTTACAAATTTCAGAAGGATTTTATAAGAGTTTTCTCGCTCCTTTGGACTATAAATTGGCTTTTGAGACTAGTTCTCTAATCAGTTTTCTTGCCCCGAACAGCCCTCATCCTGGTGGTGATTTTTGGCTGGCTCAGGGGACACAAGATCCTATTCACTTTGCTTTTTTAGCAGAAAATAAGGAAGAAGTTCAGGCTTGTTATGAGGCTGGTTTAGAGGCAGGTGGGCGAGACAATGGGGCTCCTGGTTATCGCAGTGAGCATCCGATTTACTACGCTGCTTTTGTGATTGACCCAGATGGGAACAATATAGAAGTGGTTTGCCATAAAGAATAAAAAAGAAAAAGGAAAAATAATGACAAAACGTGTAACGATTATTGATGTAAAAGACTATGTTGGTCAGGAAGTGACGATTGGCGCTTGGGTTGCCAACAAATCAGGAAAAGGGAAAATCGCCTTCTTGCAATTGCGTGATGGAACAGCCTTCTTTCAAGGTGTAGCCTTTAAACCAAACTTTGTCGAAAAATTTGGTGAAGAAGTAGGACTTGAGAAGTTTGATGTTATCAAACGCTTGAGCCAAGAAACGTCTGTCTATGTGACAGGTATTGTCAAAGAGGACGAACGTTCTAAATTTGGCTATGAGTTGGACATCACAGACATCGAAGTGATCGGTGAATCTCAAGACTACCCAATCACACCAAAAGAACATGGTACAGACTTCTTGATGGACAACCGTCACTTGTGGCTTCGCTCTCGTAAGCAAGTAGCGGTGATGCAAATCCGTAACGCTATCATCTATGCAACATATGAGTTCTTTGACAAGAACGGTTTCATGAAATTTGATAGCCCAATTCTTTCAGGAAATGCGGCAGAAGATTCAACAGAACTCTTTGAAACAGATTACTTTGGAACGCCAGCCTACTTGAGCCAATCAGGTCAGCTTTACCTAGAAGCAGGAGCTATGGCTCTTGGTCGTGTCTTTGACTTTGGTCCAGTATTCCGTGCTGAAAAATCAAAAACGCGCCGTCACTTGACTGAGTTCTGGATGATGGACGCAGAGTACTCATACTTGACACACGATGAGTCACTTGACTTGCAAGAAGCTTATGTAAAAGCTCTTCTACAAGGTGTTCTTAACCGTGCGCCTCAAGCCTTGGAAACCTTGGAACGTGATACAGAACTCTTGAAACGCTATATTGCAGAGCCATTCAAACGTATCACTTACGATCAAGCCATTGACCTCTTGCAGGAGCATGAAAATGATGAAGACGCTGACTACGAACATCTTGAGCATGGTGATGACTTTGGTTCACCACATGAAACTTGGATTTCAAACCACTTTGGTGTGCCAACTTTTGTCATGAACTACCCAGCAGCCATCAAGGCCTTCTATATGAAACCAGTTCCTGGAAATCCAGAGCGCGTGCTTTGTGCAGACTTGCTTGCTCCAGAAGGCTATGGAGAAATTATCGGTGGGTCTATGCGTGAGGAAGACTACGATGCCCTTGTCGCTAAGATGGATGAACTTGGCATGGATCGTACAGAGTATGAATTCTACCTTGACCTTCGTAAATACGGTACAGTTCCACACGGTGGATTTGGTATCGGTATCGAGCGTATGGTAACCTTCGCAGCAGGAACAAAACATATCCGTGAAGCCATTCCATTCCCACGTATGTTGCACCGTATTAAACCGTAAGAATAGGAAAACGCCCATGTGGCGTTTTTTCGCATATCAGAGTTTTTACTTGCGTAAAAAAATTTTTTCTAGTATAATAGTTTATTGTGAGCGAACCTCACTTACCCCTTGCAAAGTCTTGGGGTCATTAGACCAAAAGGAGGAACATATCAATGGCTAAATACGAAATTCTTTATATCATTCGTCCAAACATTGAAGAAGAAGCTAAAAACGCTTTGGTAGCACGTTTTGACTCTATTTTGACTGACAACGGTGCAACTGTTGTTGAATCAAAATCTTGGGAAAAACGCCGTCTTGCATACGAAATCAAAGATTTCCGTGAAGGACTTTACCACATCGTTAACGTTGAAGCAAACGACGATGCAGCTCTTAAAGAGTTTGACCGTCTTTCAAAAATTAACGCTGACATTCTTCGTCACATGATCGTCAAAATTGACGCGTAAGAAGGTAAACTATGATTAACAATGTTGTACTTGTAGGGCGCATGACACGTGACGCTGAGTTGCGTTATACCCCATCAAATGTAGCAGTTGCGACTTTTACTCTTGCAGTAAACCGTACATTTAAGAGTCAAAATGGCGAACGTGAGGCTGATTTTATCAATGTCGTTATGTGGCGTCAACAGGCTGAGAACCTTGCTAATTGGGCTAAAAAAGGCTCACTTATCGGGGTGACAGGCCGTATCCAGACTCGTAGTTACGATAACCAGCAAGGACAACGTATCTACGTGACAGAGGTCGTGGCTGAGAATTTCCAAATGTTAGAAAGCCGTAGTGTGCGTGAAGGTCATACAGGTGGAGCTTACTCTGCACCAACTGCAAACTATTCAGCGCCTACAAATTCAGTACCAGACTTTTCACGTGATGAAAATCCATTTGGAACAACAAATCCATTGGATATTTCAGATGATGATTTACCATTCTAATGGACAACTAAAATTATAAAGGAGAAAAAACATGGCTCAACAACGTCGTGGCGGATTCAAACGCCGTAAAAAAGTTGATTACATCGCAGCAAACAAAATTGAATATGTTGATTACAAAGATACTGAGCTTCTTAGCCGTTTCGTTTCAGAACGTGGGAAAATCCTTCCTCGTCGTGTAACAGGAACTTCAGCTAAAAACCAACGTAAAGTAACAACAGCTATCAAACGCGCTCGCGTAATGGCTTTGATGCCTTTCGTAAACGAAGATTAAAAAAGAGGTCCGGGTGGACCTCTTTTTCAGACCCAGTTGGGTCTTTTTTTCACGAGCCTTGAAATGAGAGAGCGAGTTGAGGTCAGGGGGACCTCTTTTTCATGAGCTTGGAAACAAGAATGCGAATTAAGACCCCAACGGATCTTTTTTTCACGAGATAGTTTTTTTCTGACCTTGGCGTGCTATAATGGTAATAGAAAGAGTAAAGGTGGGTAAGTCAAAGATGAATTGTACGATTAGAAATATGATTAAGTCTGATATTGAATCCTTATCTCATGGCTTTATGAATCAAGGTTGGCCTGGTAGAGAGGAAATTTTGGCTAGATATTTTCTGGAACAGGAAAGTGGGGAGAGAGAAGTCTTAGTTGCAGAGATTGATGGTGCTGTAGCGGGCTACGTTACCATTTTGCCCTCTGCTAAACATGGTCCTTTTGCAGAAGTCTATCCAGAATTATCAGATTTTAATGTGTTTGAGCCTTTTAGAAATCAAGGGATTGGGAATCAATTGCTAGAAGAAGCAGAAAAACGAGTCAAGTTTGTTTCGAGTAAGGTCACTCTTGGTGTAGGTTTGCACTTAGGCTATGGCCCTGCCCAGAGATTGTATATCAGACGGGGCTACATTCCAGATGGGACAGGTGTCTGGTATCGAAATCAACCCTTGGAAATGAATGCAACTAGCCAAAATAATGATGATTTGGTTTTGTATCTAGTAAAAGAATTCGGATAAGAGACAAGGATTTTATTGGGGATGTGGGATTTCTCTACTTTATGGTATAATGGAAAGAGTTAGATTGAAAGAGGTAGTGAGATGGATGCCAAATTAAGATATAAGGCAAAGAAGATCAAGATTGTCTTTTTTGATATTGATGATACATTGCGGAATTCCAAGACAGGTTTTATTCCGGCTTCAATCCCAGCTGTTTTTAAGCAATTACGTGAGAAAGGAATTTTGACAGGTATTGCTTCTGGACGAGGGATTTTTGGTGTCGTGCCAGAAATTCGTGAACTCAAGCCTGACTTTTTTGTAACCTTAAATGGTGCCTATATTGAAGATAAAAAAGGTCAGGTCATTTATCAACATCAGATTGAGAAGTCTGATGTTGAGGAGTATATCTCTTGGGCTAAGCAAGAGGGAATTGAGTATGGTTTGGTTGGGAGTCATGCTGCCAAGTTGTCGACTCGCACCGATATGATTAGTGAGGCTATCAATCCAATTTATCCTGATTTAGATGTGGATCCAGATTTCCATGAGAAAGAAGACATCTATCAGATGTGGACTTTTGAAGATAAGGGAGATGACTTACACTTACCTGACGGTCTCTCAGATAAACTTCGCATGGTTCGTTGGCACCAACATTCGTCTGATATTGTTCCGATTTCAGGCTCCAAAGCGACGGGTGTGGAAAAGGTTGTGGAACACCTTGGCTTGAAACCAGACAACGTTATGGTTTTTGGAGATGGGCTGAATGACTTGGAACTCTTTGATTATGTTGGAATCAGCGTTGCAATGGGAATTTCTCATGATAACATCAAAGAAAAAGCAGATTATATTACAAAAACATTAGAAGAAGATGGCATTTTTGATGCCTTAGAAGGATTTGGTATGGTAGAAAAAGAATTGCATTTCCCACAAGTAGACATTGAAACAGTAGAAGGTCCTCTTGCGACTATTAAGACCAATCACGGAGACTTACGTATCAAGCTTTTCCCTGAACATGCTCCTAAAACAGTGGCTAACTTTGTATCTCTTTCAAAAGATGGCTACTATGATGGTGTCATTTTCCACCGTATTATCAAGGACTTTATGATCCAAGGTGGAGACCCAACTGGAACTGGTATGGGTGGCGAGTCAATCTACGGCGAATCTTTTGAGGATGAATTCTCAGAAGAGCTTTACAATATCCGTGGTGCTCTTTCCATGGCAAATGCTGGTCCAAATACCAACGGCAGCCAGTTCTTTATCGTGCAAAACCAACACCTACCTTATTCGAAGAAAGAAATTACTCGTGGTGGTTGGCCAGAACCGATTGCAGAAATCTATGCCAATCAAGGTGGGACACCTCACCTAGACCGCCGTCACACGGTTTTTGGTCAGTTAGCTGATGAAGCTTCTTACGCTGTCTTGGATGCCATTGCTTCTGTTGAGACAGGGGCTATGGACAAGCCAGTTGAAGATGTTGTGATTGAAACAATTGAAATTGAGGACTAAGATGAAAATCGGTGATAAGCTAAAGGGTCGTATTACAGGGATTCAGCCCTACGGTGCCTTTGTTGAGCTAGAGACAGGTGATACGGGGCTGATTCATATTTCAGAGATTCGGACAGGCTTTATTGAAAATATCCATGAAGCCTTGAAAGTTGATGAAGAGGTTCAAGTTCAAGTAGTGGATTTAGATGAATTTACAGGGAAAGCAAGTCTTTCTATCCGCACTTTGGAGGAAGAAAAGCACCAGTTTCCGAGACGGAGACGCTTTTCAAGCGACCGTTTTAACTACGGCTTTGCGCCTCTTAAACGAATGATGCCAATTTGGACTAGAGAAGCCTTGCACTATTTAAAAAAGAAGAAGTAGTTTAGAATTTTATATTTTTTGTAATGTTAATATGAATCTGCTATAATAGAACCATGGAAGAAGAACAATTATTAAAATCAGGGGAGCGCATTAACCAGCTCTTCTCAACAGATATCAAAATTATTCAAAATAGAGAGGTTTTTAGCTATTCGGTGGATAGTGTTCTCTTGTCACGCTTTCCACGTTTTCCTAAAAAGGGCTTGATAGTGGATTTCTGCGCTGGGAATGGAGCAGTGGGGCTATTTGCTAGCACTCGTACTCAGGCACAGATTTTGGCTGTTGAGATTCAGGAGCGTTTGGCGGATATGGCTGAGCGCTCTGTCCGTTTGAATGGTTTGGAAGAGCAGATGGAGGTCATCTGTGATGATTTGAAAAATATGCCTGCTTATATCCAGGGAAGTAAGGTGGATATGATTTTGTGTAATCCGCCCTATTTCAAGGTGGATCCTCATTCAAACCTGAACGAGAGTGAACATTATCTCTTGGCGCGACATGAAATCACGACCAATTTGCAGGAAATCTGTCGTAGTGCCCAGAGTATTCTCAAATCTAATGGGCGTTTGGCCATGGTTCATCGTCCTGATCGACTTCTGGATATTTTGGATACGTTAAAACGACATAATCTAGCCCCTAAGCGCCTGCAGTTTGTTTATCCAAAAAGAGAAAAGGAAGCCAATATGCTTTTGATTGAGGCGATCAAGGATGGCTCAACAAGTGGCTTTAAGGTCTTACCTCCTTTGATTGTCCACAATGATGATGGCTCTTATACGCCCGAAATCGAAGAGATTTATTATGGATCATAAGGCTTATATGTACGTTCTGGAGTGTCGTGATGGATCCTACTATATAGGCTATACGACTGATATGAGAAGACGCCTCGCTATCCACAATAGTGGGAAGGGAGCCAAATATACACGAGCACGCTTGCCAGTCAAACTTATCTATGCTCAAGGTTTTGCCAGTAAGGAAGAAGCCATGTCGGCAGAAGCCCTTCTCAAGCGTAAGAAACGACCACAGAAGGAGCAATTTTTATCTGAAAATCAAGATAGAAATTTACTCAGTTATTTTGAAGAATTGTGAGGAGCCCTTTGACTCCTCTTACTTTTGTCAAAAAGCGAAAAAAATGCTACAATAAAGAGAATAAACAAAATGAGGTATTATCATGTCTAAGATTCTAGTATTTGGTCACCAAAATCCAGACACAGATGCCATTGGGTCATCTGTAGCCTTTGCCTACCTTGCAAAAGAAGCTTACGGTTTGGATACGGAAGCTGTTGCTCTTGGAACTCCAAATGAAGAAACAGCCTTTGTCTTGAACTATTTTGGTGTGGAAGCACCGCGTGTCATCACTTCTGCCAAAGCAGAAGGTGCAGAGCAAGTTATCTTGACTGACCACAATGAATTCCAACAATCTGTATCAGATATCGCTGAAGTAGAAGTTTATGGTGTGGTGGACCACCACCGTGTGGCTAATTTTGAAACTGCAAGCCCACTTTACATGCGTTTGGAGCCAGTTGGTTCAGCGTCTTCAATCGTTTATCGTATGTTCAAAGAACATGGTGTAGCTGTTCCTAAAGAGATTGCTGGTTTGATGCTTTCAGGTTTGATTTCAGATACTCTTCTTTTGAAATCACCAACCACACACCCAACAGATAAGGCTATTGCTCCTGAATTGGCTGAATTGGCTGGTGTAAACTTGGAGGAATATGGTTTAGCTATGTTGAAAGCTGGTACAAACTTGGCTAGCAAATCTGCTGACGAATTGATTGACATCGATGCTAAAACTTTTGAATTGAAAGGAAATAATGTCCGTGTTGCCCAAGTGAACACAGTTGACATCGCTGAAGTCTTGGAACGTCAAGCAGAAATTGAAGCTGCAATGCAAGCTGCTAACGAAGCAAACGGCTACTCTGACTTTGTCTTGATGATTACAGATATCGTCAACTCAAACTCAGAAATCTTGGCTCTTGGTGCCAATATGGGCAAGGTCGAAGCGGCTTTCAACTTCAAACTTGAAAACAATCATGCCTTCCTTGCTGGTGCCGTTTCACGTAAGAAACAAGTGGTACCTCAATTGACTGAAAGCTTTAATGCTTAAGATTTTGGGTGTCAGTTCAAAATCGGAAAGTCTAGTTTGCCTTATATCGAAAGGAGTTTCGGCTCCTTTTTTCTAGGAGTGAAGCATGTTAGAAAATGGCGATTTGATTTTTGTGAGAGATGAGTCAGATATGGGACAGGCCATCCAGACTTCCACAGGCAACTATAACCATGTTGCCATTTATTTGGATGGGATGATTTACCATGCTAGTGGAAAGGTGGGTGTTATCTGTCAGGAACCAGCAGACTTCTTTGAGTCCAATCATTTATACGACCTCTATGTTTACCCAGAAATGGATATCCAGTCGGTGAAGGAAAAAGCTTGCAAACATCTAGGGGCACCCTACAATGCTTCTTTCTATCCAGATGGGCATGGTTTTTACTGTTCCCAGTACATGGCAGAAATCCTACCGATTTTTGAGACCATACCTATGAAATTTGGGAATGGGGACCAGGAGATTAGTGATTTTTGGAGAGAATATTATAGGAAACTCGAACTTCCTGTGCCTCTTAACCAAGCTGGAACCAATCCCAGTCAGTTGGCAGCATCGCCTCTGTTAGAATGTAAAGAAAGGAATCTTCATGATTCAGATTTTTAATCCATCTCGTTTGACGAGACAGCCATTTTTGGAGAATTGATCCACTATCTGGACCAGTATGAGGATGTGATTCTACGGGAAATTAAGGCTCAATTTCCAGATATTGCAGTTGATAAACTCATGGAAGAGTATATAAAGGCAGGCTTGATTCTACGTGAAAATAAGCGCTATTACCTCAATTTTCCTATGCTTGAATCACTTGATAGTCTTGAACTGGATCAAGAGATTTTTGTCAGAGAAGCTAGTCCGGTCTATCAAGCCTTGTTGGAGCAGCGTTTTGAGACGGAATTATGCAATCAAACCAATGCAGCTATTTTAGTTGAAAAGACGGACTTTGCAAGATCAAAAATGACCCTGTCCAATTATTTCTACAAGGTCAAACATCAGTATCCTTTGACAGAAAAACAGCAGGAACTCTATGACATTTTAGGAGATGTTAATCCTGAGTATGCCCTCAAATACATGACAACTTTTTTGCTAAAATTTCTCAAAAAAGATCAACTGATGCAGAAACGCCGTGATATCTTTGTGGACAGTTTAGTTGTCCTGGGTTATATAGTCCAAAATGAAGATGGAAAGTATGAGTTGGCTGTCGATTTTGACAAGGAGAGATTAACTTTCTATTTAGTGTGATTGCTTTTTCTGAGCACATTGTTTGACTTTATCTATCGATAAGTTTATACTAATGTAACCGATAACACATATCGGAATAAAACTAAAGGAGACAATCATATGTCACTTGAAAACAAATTGGAACAAGCAACAGGCGCTGTCAAAGAAGGTTTTGGTAAAGTTACTGGAGACAGCAAGACAGAACTTGAAGGAGCTGTTGAAAAAACAGTTGCTAAGGCAAAAGAAGTAGTTGAAGATGCTAAAGGTGCTGTAGAAGGTGCCGTTGAAGGTTTGAAAAACGTTTTTACTAAAGAATAGGAAAAAATCAAGGGTTTCATTTTCCCTTGATTTTTTTACAATCCTTATAAATAATTTTCTGCTACGACTGCATCTCCTGGATAAGCTTCTTTCTTGCCCTGGACGATTTGGTAGCAATCGGCTCCCTTACCAGCAATAATAACTGCATCTAATTCGTGATTTGTGATGGCCATTGCCGCTTTGATGGCTTCTTGGCGATCCGCAATCTTTTCAACAGGATGATTGATATAGCTACTAATTTCATCTGCAATGGCCATTGGGTCTTCATAATTGGGGTCATCAGCAGTCAAAAAGACTTGAATCTCAGGATGTTGATTGAGGAGAAGGCCAAAGTCCTTACGACGACTTTCTCCCTTATTTCCTGTCGAACCTAAGACCAGAGCAATCTTTCCAGTTTGATGAGTTTCTACCACATTGATGAGTTTTTTGAGACTGTCACCGTTGTGGGCGTAGTCGATGAAGACCTTGGCTCCATTTTTCTGAGTGAGGACTTCCATACGGCCGGGAACGCGGGTTGCAGCGATTCCTTTTTTGATGTCCTCAAGACTTGCTCCGAGACGAAGACAAGCAAGCCCAGCAGCAACGGCATTTTCTTGGTTGAAGTGACCAATCAGTTGGATATCATAATCACCAGCCAGTTTCCCACTAGCTGAAAAGCTAAAGGCTTTGGAATTCTCGATTTGATTATTTGATTGGCTACCATAGAAATCATGGTCTTGATCTGCCACTTGTTCTTTCAAGACAGAAAAGTGATCCATGTCACTATTAATGATGACTGCTCGGCTATTTTCCATCAAGAGACGTTTGTGGTAGAAGTAGTCTTCAAAGCTAGGGTGTTCAATCGGGCCGATATGGTCTGGGCTGATATTGAGGAAAACTCCCACATCAAAGGTTAGACCATAGACACGTTTGACCAGATAGGCTTGACTGGAGACTTCCATGATGAGGTGGGTACGGTCATTTTGCACAGCTTGATGCATCATATCAAAGAGGTAGATGCTCTCAGGGGTTGTCAATGCAGACTTAAAGAAAGTCTTACCATCTAGAGTTGTATTCATGGTTGAGAGCATAGCAGGTCGATGCCCTTGAGATAAGATGTTATAGGCGAAATAGGCTGCTGTTGTCTTACCCTTAGTACCAGTAAAGGCAAGGAGTTTGAGTTTTTTCTGTGGATTGCCATAAAACTCCATGGCAATCAAACTCATGGCTTTCTTGATATCGCTGACGATAATGGCAGGAATACCAACCTCATAGTCCTTTTCAGCCACATACCAATCGAGACCTTGAGAGATAGCTGAAAGCAGAAATTCCTTCTTAAAGGCAGCACCCTTGACGAAAAAGAGGCTCTTTTCTTTAGCCTTGCGACTGTCATAGCAGATGGTGTCAAATACGACATGGCTGTAGTTGTAGTGATAGTGTTCTTGGTCGATAATCTCACGGAAGAGACCATCTTTCTTTAATATATCTAATACGGTTTCAATCTTAATCATACTTTCTATTGTAAACCGAAAGTCGCAAATTTACAAGTAACAAGGAAAAGTTTATAATGGAAGATAAGGAGTTTTTCCTAGTTATCAAAATTGAATGAGGAATCTATGTCGCACGAAAACAATCACCAGCAGGCCCAGATGTTACGGGGGACTGCTTGGTTAACGGCTAGTAACTTTATCAGTCGCCTGCTTGGGGCCATCTATATTATCCCTTGGTATATCTGGATGGGGTCTTATGCGGCTACAGCAAATGGACTCTTTACCATGGGATACAATATCTATGCCTGGTTCTTGCTGGTTTCAACAGCAGGGATTCCAGTTGCGGTGGCCAAGCAAGTTGCCAAGTATAATACCATGCGAGAAGAAGAGCATAGCTTTGCCCTGATTCGGAGCTTTTTAGGCTTTATGACGGGACTTGGCCTGGTTTTTGCTTTAGTCTTGTATCTCTTTGCTCCTTGGCTAGCAGACTTGTCTGGCGTGGGCAAAGACTTGATCCCAATCATGCAAAGCTTGGGTTGGGGAGTCTTGATTTTCCCATCTATGAGTGTTATCCGAGGATTTTTCCAAGGGATGAATAATCTCAAACCTTATGCCATGAGTCAAATTGCTGAGCAGGTCATTCGTGTTATCTGGATGCTTCTAGCAACCTTTATCATTATGAAGCTCGGTTCAGGAGATTACCTAGTAGCGGTTACCCAATCCACCTTTGCTGCCTTTGTCGGTATGGTAGCCAGTTTTGCAGTCTTGATCTATTTCCTTGCCAAAGAAGGTTTACTCAAAAGAGTCCTTGAAACAGGAGATAAGATAAATAGCAAGCGTCTTTTGGTCGATACCATTAAGGAAGCCATTCCTTTTATCCTGACAGGGTCTGCCATCCAGCTTTTCCAGATTTTGGATCAGCTGACCTTTATCAATAGTATGAGCTGGTTTACCAACTACAGCAACGAGGACTTGGTTGTCATGTTTTCTTATTTCTCAGCCAATCCTAATAAAATCACGATGATTTTGATTTCTGTTGGGGTTTCGATTGGGAGTGTAGGCTTGCCACTTTTGACGGAGAACTATGTTAAGGGGGACTTGAAGGCAGCTTCTCGTCTCGTTCAGGACAGCATTACCATGCTTTTTGTATTCCTGCTACCAGCAACGGTTGGAGTGGTCATGGTAGGAGAACCTCTTTATACGGTCTTCTATGGTAAGCCAGATAGTTTGTCCATGGGCTTATTTGTCTTTGCAGTTTTGCAGTCTATTATTTTAGGCTTGTACATGGTCTTGTCCCCCATGCTTCAAGCCATGTTCCGCAACCGCAAGGCCGTTCTCTATTTTATCTATGGTTCTATTGCCAAGCTGGTCTTGCAACTGCCTACCATCGCCCTTTTCCACAGTTATGGTCCCTTGATTTCAACAACCATCGCTCTTATCATTCCTAACGTCTTGATGTATCGGGATATTTGTAAAGTAACGGGTGTTAAGCGCAAGGTGATTGTGAAGCGAATCATTTTAATCAGTTTGCTGACCCTAGTCATGTTTCTGTTAATAGGAACCATCCAGTGGCTGTTAGGATTTGTTTTCCAACCAAGTGGACGTTTGTGGAGCTTCTTTTATGTAGCTCTTGTCGGTGCCATGGGGGGTGGACTCTACGGATTCATGAGTCTCTATACTCGTCTCTTAGATAAGGTTATTGGACAGGCCAAAGCTGCCCAGTTGCGAGCAAAATTTAAGTTTTCTTAAGATAGCATTTATAAATAAAAGGAATAAGTTGAACAATCTTTTAGGAGAACTTGAAACTTATTCCTTTTTTTAGCGTCAAAACAGCTAAAATTATCTTTTAAGAGTAGAAGATGAGGCCTTTTTCGATTTTTTTGGACAAAATCATTGACTAAACAAACTAAACGTTGTATAATAAAACAAATCTTTAAAGCAGGAGGTTCTGGAAATGAAAAAGTCTAAGAGCAAATATCTAACCTTGGCAGGTCTTGTCCTGGGTACAGGAATTTTATTGAGCGCGTGTGGAAATTCTAGTACAGGATCAAAAACCTATAACTATGTTTATTCAAGTGATCCATCTAGTTTGAACTATCTAGCAGAAAACCGCGCAACAACAAATGATATTGTGACCAACCTGGTAGATGGTCTCATGGAAAATGACCAATATGGGAACTATGTGCCATCCTTGGCAGAGGATTGGAGTGTTTCTAAGGACGGTTTGACCTATACCTACAAACTTCGTAAGGATGCCAAGTGGTTTACTTCTGAGGGAGAAGAATATGCTCCTGTAACTGCCCAAGATTTTGTGACAGGTTTGCAATATGCGGCTGATAAAAAATCAGAAGCCTTGTATCTAGTGCAGGACTCTGTTGCAGGTTTGGATGACTATATCACTGGTAAAACAAGCGACTTTTCAACTGTCGGTGTCAAGGCTCTTGATGACCAAACGGTTCAATACACCTTGGCTCGACCAGAACCTTACTGGAACTCAAAAACGACATCAACCATTCTTTTCCCAGTCAATGCGGATTTCCTAAAATCAAAAGGGGATGATTTTGGCAAGGTAGACCCTGCTAATATTTTGTACAGTGGACCTTTCTTGATGAAAGCTTTTGTTTCAAAATCTGTCATCGAATACAAGAAAAATCCTAACTACTGGGATGCTAAGAATGTCTTTGTAGATGATGTTAAATTGACCTACTATGATGGTAGTGACCAAGATGCTCTTGTTCGTAACTTTACAGACGGAGCCTATAGCTACGCTCGTCTCTATCCAAATAGTTCAAGTTTTGAAGGGATTAAAGAAAAATACAAAGATGATATCATCTACAGTATGCAGACTGCTACGTCTTATTACTGGAATTTTAACCTAGATAGACAAGCTTATAAATTTACTTCTAAGACGACCGACATTGAAAAGAAATCAACTCAGGAAGCAGTTCTTAATAAAAACTTCCGTCAAGCTATTAACTTTGCCTATGATCGTACAGCCTATGGGGCTCAAACTCAGGGAGAAGACGGAGCGACTAAGATTTTGCGTAACTTGGTTGTTCCTCCAACCTTTGTAAGTATCAAGGGAAAAGACTTTGGTGAAGTAGTAGCCTCTAAGATGGTCAATTATGGTAAGGAATGGCAAGGTATCAACTTTGCGGATGGTCAAGACCCTTATTACAATCCTGAGAAAGCCAAGACTAAATTTTCTGAGGCCAAGAAAGAGCTAGAAGCTAAGGGAGTTCAATTCCCTATTCATTTGGATGCGACAGTTGACCAAGCTTCTAAGAAGGGGATTCAAGAAGTAAGCTCTATGAAGCAATCTATTGAAGCAGCTTTAGGTACGGAGAACGTCGTTATTGATATCCAACAGTTATCAACAGAGGACTATCATAACTCAAGTTACTTTGCTCAAACAGCAGCTCAAAAAGATTATGACCTTTACAATGGTGGTTGGGGTCCTGACTACTTAGATCCATCAACCTATCTTGATATCTTTAGTGTCAAGAATGGTGGGGTTCTACAAAATCTTGGACTCGAGCCTGGTGAAGCCAACGACAAGGCTAAGGCAGTTGGACTTGACACTTATACTCAAATGTTGGAAGAGGCTAATAAGGAGCAAGACCCAGCCAAACGTTATGAAAAATATGCTGATATTCAAGCATGGTTGATAGATAGTTCTCTAGCGATTCCAAATGTTTCATTGGGTGGAACACCTGGCTTGAGAAAAACAGTTCCTTTCTCAGCACCTTATTCATTGGCTGGTAATAAAGGGGTCGAATCATTTAAGTACCTCAAAGTACAAGATAAGATTGTCACAACAGACGAATATGCAAAAGCCAGAGAAAAATGGTTGAAAGAAAAAGAAGAATCTAATAAAAAAGCCCAAGAAGAATTGGCAAAACATGTCAAATAAGGATTTTTCAAGAAAAACGATGGTTTCGAAGGAAGCTGTCGTTTTTTAATAGAATGATAGTAAATTTGGAAGAAAAATCTCACATTTTTTTCTTTGTTTCTTGAGTTTATGTTATAATGAATATAACATAAATGTGAGACGCTATTTTCGAAAATCTACCCAATGTTGATTGAAGTATGCATATGCTAGGGTAATGTTATAGGAGGGATGCCGTCTACTGAAAAAGTAAGATAAAACGCAACAAATGATAAGTTCTTCTTTTATGTGAAGAGTTCTTATCTGCCTATTTAGTGATTTTTATGAAGGTATCATCATGGGCGCGATTATGGAATTTGCGACAGAAAAACAGATTGCATCCTTTCTCTCAACTTGCCGCATTGAAGGGCAAAAGAATTTTCTGATGGCTTTCAAGAAAAAGACATGGTTGAAATCCTTTATTGATTTTTTCATTATAGGTGGTTCCTACTATGTTCAGTCGAGTGTGAAGCCTAAAATTCTGGCATTCACACCTAAGGGGATTTTCTTGATGGACATCAGTGATATAACTGAAAATCGTTCTAATCAAGTCGTAGAGATGCCTTGGAATCAAGTTCAAGATTTTACTTATAAGCCAGTCTTGAATACAGTTAGGCTGAACTGGAACTATCAAAATGAAGCCTATATTTTTTCTGTGGATGTTGGTCAGATTAGTCAGCATGTAGGTCAGTATCAATTTAACAAAGAGCATTATGACTATTTAGTCAAACAGGATTTCTTTCAGTCTAAGTAAGCCCTAGCAAGGATTTTCACAAAAGAATCTGGAAGCTTTTCTGGATTCTTTTTAGTTTTACTAGCTAGTACTCAATGAAAATCAAAG
>NZ_VMLH01000012.1:0-10066 GCF_013276595.1 Streptococcus sp. 10824 | reverse complement strand
ATCGGGAGATGGAGATGAGCTTCATTACGCAAGATTTTAACAATCTCAATATCATCACTGTTCTTGAGGGAAGAACACAAGCTATCATTCGTAATCACTTTCTTAAGTATGATAGAGCTGTCCGATGTCGCGTCAAAATTATTACTATGGATATGTTTAGCCCTTATTATGCCTTGGCTAAACAGATTCGCTTTCAAATTTCTAGGCTCAGGCTGAAACAGTCTCCCAGACTGTTTCACTCCCGAATGCTAAAATCGTTCTAGATCGCTTTCATATTGTACAACATCTTAGCCGTGCTATGAGTCGTGTGCGTGTCCAAATCATGAACCAATTCGATAGAAAATCTCATGAATACAAGGCTATCAAGCGCTACTGGAAGCTCATTCAACAGGATAGTCGTAAATTGAGTGATAAACGTTTTTATCGCCCTACTTTTCGTATTCACTTGACCAATAAAGAGATTCTTGACAAGCTTTTGAGCTATTCAGAAGACTTGAAACACCACTATAATCTCTATCGGCTCTTACTTTTTCACTTCCAGAATAAAGAGCCTGACAAATTTTTCGGACTCATTGAGGACAATCTAAAGCAGGTTCATCCTCTTTTTCAGACTGTTTTTAAAACCTTCCTCAAGGATAAAGAAAAGATTGTCAACGCCCTTCAACTACACTATTCTAACGCCAAACTGGAAGCGACCAATAATCTCATCAAACTTATCAAGCGCAATGCCTTTGATTTTCGAAACTTTGAAAACTTCAAAAAACGGATTTTTATCGTTCTGAATATCAAAAAAGAAAGGACAAAATTTGTCCTTTCTCGAGCTTAGCTGACTTCAACCCACTACAGTTGACAAAGAGCCCAAAAAAGCCTATCACACAAGCTCTAAAGCTGGATATGATAGGTTTTTATATTTTTCTTAACGTACTGTGCGGATACGCATTGTATTTGTACGAACAGCTTCTCCTACTGGTACACCAGCAACGATAACGATATCATCGCCTGACTCAACGAGACCTGCTTCTACCGCTTTACGTTCAGCGATTTCGAACATATCGTCAGTTGAAGATGGAGCATCTGTCAACATTGGGATAACACCCCAGTTCAACATCAATCCACGTTCTGTCAATTCATCAAATGTCAATGCTAAGATGTCAGCATTTGGACGGTATTTAGAAATCAAACGTGCAGTATGACCTGTCTTAGTAAGAGTTACAACCAATTTGATATCCATTGAGTTAGTAGCATCTTTAACAGCTGAAGCCATTACTTCTGTCTTAGAGTTACGTTCAAATGAATCTGAATCCAAACGTCCGTATTCATTAAGAAGAGTTTGAGCGTTCTTGTCTATTGTAGCCATTGTAGTTACTGACTCGAGTGGGTATTTACCGTTTGCAGACTCGCCTGACAGCATTGTAGCGTCAGTTCCGTCGATAACAGCGTTGAATACGTCTGATACTTCTGAACGAGTTGCACGTGGTTTTTCAGTCATTGTTTCAAGCATGTTTGTTGCAGTGATAACAACTTTACCTGCAGCATTGACTTTCTTGATAATCATTTTTTGGTAAACTGGAACCATTTCGAATGGTACTTCGATACCCATATCACCACGAGCGATCATGATACCATCAGCTGCTTCGATGATTTCATCCAAGTTATCGATACCTTGTTGATTTTCGATTTTAGCGAACAATTGAACATGCCCGTTTCCAGTTTCTTCACAGATTGCACGAACTTCGTTCACGTCTTTTGCAGTACGTACGAATGAAATCGCAATAAAGTTGATACCTTGTTCAAGACCAAAGCGGATATCGTCGTTATCACGTTCAGCAAGGGCTGGGAAAGGAATTTTAGTGTTAGGAATATTCACACCTTTTTGTTTAGCGATGATACCATCGTTTTCAACTTCCACTTCAAATTCACGAGTTGCGTCATCTTTAGCAACCACACGAAGACCAAGTTTACCGTCGTCAACCAACACTTGACGACCAACTTCAACATCATCATAGATATCCAGAGCACCAGCAACGTTCAATGCAATCACTTCACGAGTTGATTTGATTCCTTGTTTAGTTGCAACACGGATTTTCTCACCAGTTTTGTATGAATACTCTTTAGCTTCACCTTCGAACAATTCTGTACGGATTTCTGGTCCTTTTGTATCAAGAAGGAAACCAACTTTTTTACCTGCAAGTTTTTCAGCAAGTTTAACAGTTGCCATACGCTCACCTTGTTCTTGGTGGTCACCGTGTGAGAAGTTGAAACGGAATGTGTTAGCACCAGCTTCAATCAATTGAGCAATGTTTTTAGCTGAAGCTTCAACATCAAGTTTTTCACCCCAGTATCCGTCCTCACCGAATTTTTTACCACCACGGATTTCTACCGCAGGACCCAAAGTTGCAACGATTTTTACACGTTTGTTCATGATTTTTGTGACTCCTTTATAGATATGACCTTTTTGGTCTTATTAACTAAATTGTAAATTATGACAAGCTCTTATTCAAGCTAGATAGCTCAATATCGGCTTTGTGTGGGTTGTTAACTACAATCTTACCTTCTGCAGTAAGGCTAAACAATGCTCCTTCTTCTGCCGTTCCAAGAATTGGGTTTTCAACCATTTTCTCGTTACGGATACCAACCGCAACACCACCAATACCTTCTTTAAGAAGTTTAACAGCATGGGCACCCATACGTGACGCCAATACACGGTCACGCGCAGTTGGAGAACCACCACGTTGAATATGTCCAAGTTCTGTCACACGAAGGTCGCTTGTATCTCCAGCTTCTTTAAGTTTTTGACCAAATTCAGCTGCTGACATCACACCTTCAGCTAAGACGATGATATTGTGTTTTTTACCACACTCATAACCACATTTAATGCTTTCTACGATGTCTTCAATCTTGAATCCTTCCTCAGGAATGATGATTTCATCTGCACCAGTTGCAATACCAGCCCAAAGAGCGATATCACCAGCGTTACGTCCCATAACTTCAATAACAAAAGTACGACGGTGACTTGATGATGTATCACGAATCTTATCAATAGCATCCATAGCAGTTGTAACCGCTGTGTCAAAACCGATTGTAAAGTCAGTACCAACGATATCGTTATCGATTGTACCTGGAAGACCGATAGCAGGGAAACCATGCTCAGTCAAACGCATAGCGCCGTGGTAAGAACCGTCTCCACCGATAACAACTACACCTTCAATGCCGTGTTTTTTCAATTGCTCAATCCCTTTTAGTTGCCCTTCAAGTTGAGCGAACTCTGGGTAACGAGCTGAGTGAAGGAAAGTACCACCACGAGAAATGATGTCTCCTACTGAAGCTGCATCTAGGGGATGAATTTCACCGGCAACCATACCAGCATATCCGTCATAGATACCAAACACTTCCATTCCTTCTGAAATTGCTTGACGAACAACTGCACGGATAGCAGCGTTCATACCAGGGGCGTCTCCACCACTAGTCAAAACAGCAATACGTTTCATATTGGTTTATGCTCCTTTTTCTTTTAACAGTCTTCTTGATTATACCACATTTGATTTTAAAATTCTTCTATTTTCCGTATTTTTAGCGATAAATCGTTTTCATAACGATTTCATTCAATTTCTCCTCTAATTCATCAGATTTAACTACAAAATAATGGGGAGAAACGATGGTTTTCTGTTCCTCCTCATACCGGATGATGACTGGGATTGAGCCTTTAAATTGTTCTAAAATACGTGAAATTTCTTGATCCGATTCATGATTTTTCACCTGTATCCAAAAGCGTTCAGCAACTGCTTCTCTTATTTCTTGTGCAATCATTTGCAGACGGCCATCACGTGATTGTATTTTTCCTTTTATATAGTAGAAGGCTCCCTCTTTTATTTCCTGTCCAACCTGACGATATAAGTCTGAAAAGAAAGTGACGTCCAATTTTTTCTTACTATCATCTACCTGTAAGAAGGCCATATTTTCACCCTTTTTGGTACGAATCACTTTTATTTTCTGAACTTCAACCAAAATAATAGCATAGCTATTTTCTGACAAATTTCCGATTGGGGTAATTGGGTAAATAGCTTTACTTGCGATAGTTTGTAGTGGATGTTTGCTGACACCTATCCCTAAAAGCTCTTGTTCCATATAGAATTTTTCTTGTTCCGTCCAATCCTCCGATTCCTGCCAACTATAAATAGTATCTCCAAATAAACTTCCCAACTCTTTCACAAATTCAAATAGATTGGCTAAGTTATTAAATACTTTTTGACGATTTTTTTCAAATAAATCAAAAAGACCAACTTTTACCAAAGGTTCTAGCAGAGGTAGTTTCAGATAATTCTCAGGTAATTTAGCTATAAAATCTTCAATGTTAGAATAGGGTCTATTTTCAATAATCCAGAGAGCTAAATCATTACTGACTCCCTTAATCGATTTCAATCCTAGATAGATGGACTTGTTGGCAATTTTATCGTGATAGGGAATGGTGTTGATGGACAGAGGAGCCACTTCAAAGCCTGCTTCAAGTGCATCTATTAAGTAATCACTGTTGGCAGAATTCAACATGACCTGATAAAAAATGGCTGGATAATGCGTTTTGAAATAAGCCAACTGGAAGGCCAAAGCTGAGTAAGCATAGGCATGTGACCTGTTAAAACCATAACCTGCAAACTTCTCCATGACATCAAAGACCTGCTCTGCTTTTTCCACAGTATGACCAGCTTCTAAGGAGCCTTGAATAAAGGAAGCTCTCATCTCATGCATGGCAGAAGCATCCTTTTTCCCCATAGCCCGACGCAAAATATCGGCTTTCCCAAGACTAAATCCAGCAAACCGCTGAGCTACCTGCATAACCTGCTCCTGATAGAGCATGATACCATAGGTTGGAGCCAAAATATCCTCCAGTACTGGATCCAGAACAGTCACTTCTTCCTGCCCATGTTTTCTTGCCACAAAATTATTGATATAATCACTAGCACCTGGTCTATTTAGAGAAGTAGTCGCTACGACATCTTCAAAACAGACTGGTTGCACACGCTTAAGCAGACGAATGGCACCAGGTTGTTCAAATTGAAAGATACCTTTTGTATTGCCAGAAGCAAATAAAGCTAACGTTTCTTTATCTTCCAAATCAATCTCGTTGATAGCTATCTTAATCCCTTCTGTTTCAGCAAGCAACTCTTGCATTTTCTGAACAAAGGTCAAATTTCGCAGTCCCAGAAAATCCATCTTCAAAAGACCGCTAGCCTCAACTCCATGAGCATCATACTGAGTCAGTGGAATTTCATCACCATGCTTTAGAGGAATGTAATTGGTCAAATCTTGGTCGCTAATCACAACACCAGCTGCATGGACAGAGGTTTGTCTTGGATACCCCTCAATCTTGCAGGCAATTTCAAAGGCTTTTTGGTATTCTAACTTACTATTAATTTGCTGACGAAACTGGAGATTGCCCTCATAGGCTGACTTGAGATTATCACGGAAACTGATTTTCTTGGTAATTGCGGATAATTCATACTCTGGAACACCAAAGCGTTTCAAGACATCACGCAGAGCTTGCTTGGCACCAAAGGTAGAAAAAGTAACGATTTGTGCCGCATGTTTACTGCCATATTTATTACCAACATATCTGATAAAATCTGGACGATAAATATCTGGGATATCAATATCAATATCAGGCATGGTATAGCGTTCACGATTGAGAAAGCGTTCAAAAATCAGATTTTTCTCTACTGGGTCAATCCCTGTAATATCTAAGGCATAAGAAACCAAGCTACCAACTGCAGAACCCCTTCCCATTCCCATATAGTAGCCATTCAGTCGTCCAAAACGCAACAAATCCCAAACAACCAAGAAATAATCATCAAATCCCATATCATGAATAACAGCCAATTCTTGGTCTAGACGGTCTTGATATTCTTTACTAGTCAATCCCTTCTGAGCAAGCCCAAGCTCAGCGCGTTCTCTCAACTCTTCTACTGCTGGTCTAGCTGGGTTAAAACGAGGCAGTTTCAGACTCGTATCCAAGTCGTAAGAAATGCCTGAAATCAGCTTTTCTAAATTGTCTAAGGCTTGCGGAAATCGTTCTAGGAATAATTTCTCTAAAGAACTTGCTGATATAAGGACATCTTGTCGTGAGCGCAAGGGAACTTCTCTAAGCGGTAGGTTTTCTTTAATCGCTGTTAAAACTTGAAGAACTTCTCTATCCCTGCTTTCAAAAGCATTGACCCGATAGAGGGGCAAGATTGGATGATAAAATTCGCTTGCTGGTGTTTCCGGATAAACCCCTATATAGTAATCACAGCCTAGTTCTAACGACTCCAGTCCATCAAAATAAGGCACAATTACCGCAATATCATTTAAGTACTGAGATAAAACCGACCAATTTTTCTCCCCCTGCATCTTGGCTGTCGAAAGCTTCATCAACTGCTGATAGCCCACACTAGATAAAGCTAAAAAGCGCAGATTCACTTCCTGAGCATCCACAAACACAGTCATTTCAAGCCCTAATAAAGGATGAATGCCATATTTTTTTGTAACCTCTAGAAAGTCAAAAGCACCATAAAGATTGTCAATATCCATTATAGCCAGATGAGTGTAGCCGAATTCTTTAGCTGCTCTCACATACTTTTCAATCGAAATGACGCTTTCCATAAAACTATAGACTGTTTTTGTATCTAGTTGTGCGATCAATTTACACTTCTCCTCTATCCTTCTCACTATATTATACCATTTTCACCTATAAAAGGCTTCTCTTGAGAAAAATTTCATCAGCTTACTAATTTACTTTCTATTCATTTGTATTTTTGCCATCGTTTTTATATTTATACTATATTATATATAAAAAATAGAAAACATACAATATAAATCTCCTAGAATTTTTATATTATACCCATTATATCTATTATTACACTGTTCTCTATATTGAATTTAGCACTTTATTCATTTTTATTAGATTATTTCCTTTTACAGTTAACAATTCCCTTTCTGCTTTTTTTTTGATATAATAACCTTAACTATCATTCTATATGGAGGTTCTATGCGTTTTAATCAATATAGTTATATCACTTTCCCAAAAGAAAATATCTTATCTGAACTAAAAAAATGTGGCTTTAATTTACAAAACACAGCCAATCCCAAGGAATTACTGGAAACTTTTTTACGTCGCTTTTTTTTCACTTATGAGAACACCGACTATCCACTCTCCTGCTTGGCTATAGACAAAGAAACTAACATATTAACTTTTTTCAAATCTGACAAAGACTTGACAGCAGCTATTTTTTATACTGTCGCCTTTCAACTTTTAGGCTTTTCTTATTTGGTTGACTTCGAAGACAGTGAAGTTTTCCGTAAAGAAACTGGTTTTCCCATCGTATATGGTGATTTGATTGAAAATCTCTATCAGTTACTCAATACTCGTACCAAAAAGGGAAATCTCCTGATTGATCAACTGGTAAGTGATGGTCTCATTCCTGAAGATAATACCTACCACTACTTTAACGGCAAGAGTTTGGCTACCTTTTCCAGTCATGATGTCATTCGTGAAGTCGTTTACGTTGAGTCTCGTGTCGATACTGACCAAAAAGGACTTCCAGACTTAGTCAAGGTCAGCATTATTCGTCCTCGTTATGAGGGACAAATCCCTGCTATCATGACAGCCAGTCCCTATCATCAGGGAACAAATGACAAGGCTAGCGACAAGGCTCTCTACAAGATGGAGGGTGAGCTTGATGTCAAACCTGCTCACAAGATTGAGCTAGAAGAACCTCAACTCAATCTCGTCCAATCTCAAGGCCAAGCTGAGCTTGTGGCTGAAGCTGAGGAAAAGCTAACTCACATCAACTCTAGCTATACACTCAACGACTACTTCCTTCCACGAGGTTTTGCCAATCTCTATGTTTCAGGTGTTGGTACCAGAGACTCTACTGGTTTCATGACTAATGGCGACTACCAGCAAATCGAGGCTTATAAAAATGTCATTGATTGGCTTAATGGCCGTTGCCGTGCCTTTACCGATTATACGCGCCAGCGTCAAGTCAAAGCTGACTGGTCAAACGGAAAAGTAGCTACAACTGGACTTTCCTATCTAGGTACCATGTCAAACGGCCTTGCCACTACAGGTGTTGATGGTTTAGAAGTAATCATTGCTGAGGCTGGAATTTCTTCATGGTACAACTACTACCGAGAAAACGGTCTGGTGACTAGCCCAGGTGGCTATCCAGGTGAGGACTTTGACTCCCTTGCTGAACTAACCTACTCTCGTAATCTCTTGGCTGGCGACTATATCCGTGGCAATGAAGCTCACCAAGCTGACTTAGAAAAAGTGAAAGAGCAACTGGATCGCAAGACTGGCGACTATAACCAGTTTTGGCATGACCGCAACTATCTGCTCAATGCCCATAAAGTAAAGGCAGAGGTTGTCTTTACCCATGGTTCTCAGGATTGGAATGTCAAACCACTTCATGTTTACCAGATGTTCCATGCTCTTCCTACTAATATAAATAAGTATTTCTTTTTCCATAATGGCGCCCATGTGTATATGAACAACTGGCAGTCCATTGATTTCCGTGAGTCCATGAATGCTTTGTTGACAAAGAAATTACTGGGACAAGATACAGATTTTCAACTTCCGACCGTTATCTGGCAGGACAATACTGCTCCTCAGACTTGGTTATCTCTTGATAACTTTGGTGAGCAAGAAAACTTTGAAACCTTCTCACTTGGGCAAGAAGAGCAAGCTATTCAAAACCAGTACCCAGATAAGGATTTTGAGCGTTATGGTAAGACCTACCAGACCTTCAATACGGAACTCTATCAAGGGAAAGCTAATCAGATTACTATTGACCTGCCTGTGACTAAAGATCTCCACCTGAACGGTCGCGCTCAGCTCAATCTTCGTATCAAATCCAGCACAAACAAGGGGCTTTTATCTGCTCAATTACTGGAACTTGGTCAAAAGAAATACTTACAGCCTTATCCAGCTGTTTTAAGTGCTAGAACCATTGACAACGGTCGCTATCATATGCTGGAAAATCTCTGTGAACTGCCATTTAGACCAGATGCACAACGAGTCGTGACAAAAGGTTACCTTAATTTACAAAATAGAAATGATTTACTGTTAGTAGAGGATATTACTGCAGATGAATGGATGGATGTGCAATTTGAACTGCAACCAACTATTTACAATCTAAAAGAAGGAGATACTCTTCGTTTAGTCCTCTATACGACTGACTTTGAAATCACCATCCGTGACAATACCGACTACTACTTGACTGTCGACCTCGCTCAGTCCACGCTTACCATACCTTGCTAAAAGGAGTTACATTATTATGAATAAATCAGAGCACCGCCACCAACTCATACGCGCTCTTGTTGCAAAAAACAAGATTCATACACAGGCTGAATTGCAGTCCCTTCTTGCTGAGAACGACATTCAAGTGACCCAGGCAACCCTCTCACGCGACATCAAAAATATGAACCTATCAAAAGTCCGCGAAGAAGATAGCGCTTATTATGTTCTTAACAATGGTTCCATCTCAAAATGGGAAAAACGTCTCGAACTCTACATGGAAGACGCCCTTGTCTTGATGCGCCCAGTTCAACACCAAGTCCTACTAAAAACCCTTCCTGGACTGGCTCAATCCTTTGGTTCTATCATTGATGCTTTGAGCTTCCCTGACGCTATCGCTACCCTTTGTGGTGATGATGTCTGTCTTATCATCTGTGAAGATGCAGATGCTGCTCAAAAGTGCTTTGAAGAACTGAAAAAATTCGCCCCACCATTTTTCTTTGAAGAATAATAAATGACTACAACTAACAATTATGCTTCAAAAAACCTGGTAGAAAGTCTTTAACATCAGAAAACGCCTAATATCAAGTGTTTAAAACCCTTGATATTAGGCGTTTTGCTTTATCCTAGGAAGATTTATACTCTTCAAAAATCTCTTCAATCCGCATTAACATCGCCTTGCCGTAGGTATGGTTACTGACTTCGTCAGTTTCATCTACAACCTCAAAACCATGTTTTGAGCTGACTTCGTCAGTTTCATCTACAACCTCAAAACCATATTTTGAGCTGACTTCGTCA
>NZ_VMLH01000119.1:0-295 GCF_013276595.1 Streptococcus sp. 10824 | reverse complement strand
AACTCAATATTACTTGGAATCTCTAAGGTACTTGATTTATGCCATATAGCATTATCCATGACAAGTAAAATATAGTCATCTGGATAAGCTTGTGAGACTTGCCGTAGAAATTCATTGGTCCACTCAGTATTGCATCCTCCAGCAATGAGGAAAAAGGAATCTCCTGTCTGAACATCTACTGCCCCATAACAATAGCGATATTCTCGCATATAATGACTAGGAATGCTAGGTCGGATTCCTTGAGGAGCCCAACAAGAACTCATCTTACTGATTCTTCCGAAACCAGCTTCATCTT
>NZ_VMLH01000118.1:0-607 GCF_013276595.1 Streptococcus sp. 10824 | reverse complement strand
CTGAATCACCTGAATCACCATCATTATACTCTTCTACAACATATATGTCAAGTATTTTCCCAATGTTTACCCAATATTTATCTAAAATTATGATTCGGACAACTCCCCCTAGTCTGGTCAAAGTGGAAATTGGTCTAAAACAGATTTTTATGGTGGAATTTAGTGTGAGACGTTTGAGTTAGAAATGAGCTCTACTATGACAAAACATAAATACCTGACCCTTTCAGACCCTCATGAATTCTCTAGGCTGGAGATTTTGGCTCTATAATATTTGTAGTAGGAAAATCCCCTATGGATATTATGGAGCCTATTTTGTTGTAGAAAAAAAGTCCCATAAGATCTATAATGAAAAGCAACCAAACCATCATTAGAAAGATTCATATGGAACAATTACATTTTATTACAAAACTACTCGATATCAAAGACCCTAATGCCCAAATTATGGATATCATTAATAGAAGGAAATCATTGCTAAACTGGATTATGAGGCTCCATCTTGCCCAATTCGATTCAGAAGAAGTTCATCATCGCTTAGAGGATTGCATTTGCCCTGACTGTCAGGAAGAGCTAAAAGAGATTGGAGCGAGCCTTCAAGGCCAAGAATTAG
>NZ_VMLH01000117.1:0-5993 GCF_013276595.1 Streptococcus sp. 10824 | reverse complement strand
GATTTTAGGATAGTATTATATTAAACTTGATTAATCAACTATTGATAAATCAATAGAAAGGAGGAAGAAATGATAGAGATTCAAGATTTACTGTATCAACTCCGCTTGTCTGAGCAAGCGAGTACGCAATTGTTTGAAAAAAGGCTTGGGATTAGTTTGACACGGTATCAGATTTTATTATTTTTGTTGAAGCATTCCCCTTGTAATCAAATAGCGGTTCAGGAGCGTTTGAAGATTGATCAGGCTGCTTTGACACGGCATTTTAAGATTTTAGAAAAGGAAGGTTTGGTGGAGCGTCATCGTAATCCTGAAAATCAGCGAGAAGTCTTGGTAGAGGCTACGAAGTATGCCAAGGAGCAGTTAGTGATGAATCCACCTCTGCAGCATATCAAGGTTAAGAAAGAGATGGAAAGTATCTTAACAGAGTCTGAGAGAACAGAATTCAGCCGTTTATTAAACAAATTGGTTTTGAGCATTGAAAATATAGAAATTTAAGGAGAAATAGATGTCAATTATTACAATTATTTTAGCAACAATCGTTGCTTTGGAGCATTTTTACATTTTTTATTTGGAAAGTATTGCAACGCAATCAGAAGCGACTAGTCGTGTCTTTAACATGGACAGGGAAGAACTAGCTCGTCCGTCGGTAAGTTCACTGTTTAAAAATCAAGGGATTTATAATGCTCTGCTAGGAGTCTTTCTCCTGTATGGGATTTATTTCTCACAGAATTTAGAAATTGTGACTATTTTTGTTTTATTTGTGATTGGTGCTGCGGCTTATGGCTCTCTCACAGCAGATAAGAAAATTATTTTGAAGCAAGGTGAGCCAGCTATTTTAGCCTTGATTAGTATTTTTCTCTTTAAATAAGTTCAAAGGTCAATCTTAGTCTCGCTAGTCCTTTTCACTCCGGAATAAGGGAAATATGTTATACTTGTTTTTAAGAAAAAGTCTCATTGAATTTGTTTTGAGGAGTTAGAAATGAAAGTATTAGTGACAGGTTTTGAGCCCTTTGGAGGGGAAAAGGTTAATCCAGCTTTGGAGGCCATTAAAGGTTTACCAGCTGAAATCCATGGTGCTGAGGTCCGTTGGTTAGAAGTGCCAACAGTCTTTCACAAATCGGCTCAAGTATTGGAAGAAGAGATGAACCGCTATCAACCTGACTTTGTCTTTTGTATTGGCCAAGCAGGTGGAAGATCTAGCTTGACGCCTGAACGAGTGGCTATAAATCAAGACGATGCACGCATTCCTGATAATGATGGTAATCAACCGATTGACCTTTCCATTCGCCAAGACGGTGCTTCAGCCTACTTTAGTAGTTTACCGATTAAAGCGATTGTTCAAGCTATAAAAAAAGAGGGCTTGCCGGCCTCTGTTTCCAATACGGCAGGGACTTTTGTCTGCAACCATTTGATGTATCAGGCCCTCTATTTGGTAGAAAAGAAATTTCCACATGTTAAGGCAGGTTTTATGCATATTCCTTATATGATGGAACAGGTGGTGAATCGACCTACAACTCCAGCTATGAGTTTAGTGGATATTAGGCGAGGGATAGAAGCGGCAATCGGCGCCATTATAGAACATGGAGATCAGGATCTCAAGTTGGTAGGCGGAGAAACTCATTGATAGAAAAAAGCTTGAGGGAAAACCTTCAAGCTTTTGGACGTTTTCGAGCCAATACTGCTCGGTAAAAAATCATTTTATTAATTAATTTGAATGTAGGGTAGGAGTGAAAAACTAGCCCTACCAGGGGTAGTTTAGTTGGTATTTTTTACTAAGTGCTGCTCTATAAAAGCTGATTTTAGTACATTGGATATAAGGTAGGAGTAAAAAACTAGCAATGCCAAAGGTAATCCAATTGAGGAAGTACCAAGGAAGAAGCTGTAAATCTAGGACAAAGTGCTGGAACTTGTAGCCCTTCATAAAGGAACGGCTAGTTTTTAGGATTCGTCTTGGTGAGGCCTGTCCTAAGTCTAGACTATAACAGAGAAGAAATTCCACCTGTGAATAGGCATAATACTGTGGAATATAGAGGATATTTCCTACAATGATCAAGATGAGACTTGCAAGAAAGTAGAGTCCAAAGACCATGAGGAAACGCTCGGTTTCAACTGATGAGAGATCTAGATTTGGAAACTCAGGATGTAGGGTGACGAATTTTTTGGCTAAAAAGCTACTATAAAAGAGGAAGTAAATCCCAAGTAAATTAGGGATACTCCATAAAAAGAGATAGAAACGTTTGAGAAGTAGGGTCAAAAAGGTTTGAGAAAAGCGCTCCTCATCAAAGAGAGCTAGGCTGTTTTTTACAGATGGCTCCGTTTTAGAATCTTTCATGAGTGTCAGTGTTGCATAGACGGAACTGGTCAAAAGAATAGTCCCGATAAAGGAGACTAGTAGAGGAAAGAGGTAGGCTTGAAGTATTTGACCAAGTATGCTGAAAAATGGCTGTTCTAAAACAGTCACGTGGATCCGAGATAAGGGATTAAGAAAACCAGATAAGATGACCAGCATACTGGGAAGGATATAGAGGAGAAAGAGACGGGGGGTGTCAGCCTGAAAATGTTTTGACTCCTGACGAATTGTTTTTAAATCAATTTTTGGATAGTTCATTCTCTTATTATACCATAGTTCGTGACAGTTCCAGCTTTTTTTGATAGAATCATACAGTATGCCCTTGGGCACAAAGTATGAACTGGGATTGTCTTTCCCAGCTTCGGAGGTAAAAAATGTCAGATTCACCAATCAAATACCGTTTGATTAAGAAAGAAAAACATACGGGAGCTCGTCTGGGAGAAATCATCACTCCCCACGGCACCTTCCCGACGCCTATGTTTATGCCAGTTGGGACACAAGCCACTGTCAAAACTCAGTCGCCTGAGGAATTGAAGGAGATGGGTTCAGGAATTATCCTGTCAAACACCTACCATCTCTGGCTTCGTCCTGGAGATGAACTCATCGCACGCGCTGGTGGTCTCCACAAGTTCATGAATTGGGACCAACCAATCCTAACGGATAGTGGTGGTTTCCAGGTTTATTCCCTAGCTGATAGCCGTAATATCACAGAAGAAGGGGTAACCTTTAAAAACCATCTCAATGGTTCTAAGATGTTCTTGTCCCCAGAAAAAGCCATCTCTATTCAGAATAATCTGGGCTCAGACATCATGATGTCCTTTGACGAATGTCCCCAGTTTTACCAACCTTATGATTACGTTAAGAAATCGATCGAGCGTACCAGCCGTTGGGCTGAGCGTGGCTTGAAGGCTCATCGTCGTCCACATGACCAAGGGTTATTTGGGATTGTGCAGGGGGCAGGATTTGAAGACTTGCGTCGCCAATCAGCGAATGACCTTGTCAGCATGGATTTCCCAGGCTACTCTATCGGTGGTTTGGCAGTGGGAGAAACCCACGAAGAGATGAATGCGGTCTTGGACTTTACAACTCGACTGCTACCTGAAAACAAACCTCGCTATTTGATGGGTGTGGGAGCGCCAGATAGCTTAATCGATGGGGTCATTCGTGGGGTGGATATGTTTGACTGTGTCTTGCCGACTCGTATCGCTCGTAACGGGACTTGTATGACCAGTCAGGGACGTTTGGTTGTCAAAAATGCTCAGTTTGCTGAGGATTTTACGCCACTGGATCCTGAGTGTGATTGCTACACATGTAAGAACTATACACGCGCCTACCTTCGTCACCTCCTCAAAGCCGATGAAACTTTCGGTATCCGCTTGACTAGCTATCACAATCTTTATTTCTTGCTTAACCTGATGAAGCAAGTGCGACAAGCCATCATGGATGACAATCTCTTGGAATTCCGTGAGTATTTTGTTGAAAAATATGGTTACAATAAGTCAGGTCGTAATTTCTAAAATGGAATTGATATAAGCTAAAAATCCTAAGTTTTCTCTTGGGATTTTTCTTCTTTTTTTGATAGAATAAAGTGTACAATGAAAGGAAGAATAAACTCGTATGCGCATTAAATGGTTTTCCTTGATTAGGATTACAGGTTTACTACTGGTACTCTTGTATCATTTCTTTCAGACCATCTTTCCTGGAGGTTTTTTCGGGGTAGATGTCTTTTTCACATTTTCAGGCTTTCTGATTACAGCTCTACTTATTGAAGAATTTTCTAAAAATCATGAAATTGACTTGCTTGGATTTTTTAGGAGACGCTTTTATCGGATTGTGCCACCTGTGGTTTTGATGGTCTTGGTAACCATGCCCTTTACCTTCCTAGTTCGGCAAGATTATGTGGCTGGAATTGGGGGTCAGATTGCAGGTGTCTTAGGCTTCATGACCAACTTCTATGAACTGCTAACAGGTGGGAGTTATGAATCTCAGTTCATTCCTCATTTGTTTGTTCATAATTGGAGCTTGGCCGTTGAGGTTCACTACTATATTCTTTGGGGATTGGCAGTTTGGTTCTTATCCAAACAGTCCAAATCAAATGGTCAGTTGAGGGGAATGGTTTTTCTCTTATCAGCTGCTGCCTTTTTGATCAGTTTCTTCTCCATGTTTATTGGTAGTTTTCTAGTGACCTCTTATTCCTCTGTTTACTTCTCCAGTTTAACTCATGTCTATCCATTCTTTTTGGGAAGTATCCTAGCAACGATTATAGGCGTTCGTCAGACGACTTCCCTCGTCAAGCAGTTGGATAAAATCTGGGATTTACGCAAGACCCTTTTAGTTTTTGGAGGAGGTTTTGGCTTCTTACTCATTTTGACCTTCTTTGTCAAATTTACCTATCTTTTTGCCTATCTTATGGGCTTCTTACTTGCTAGCCTTGCAGCTCTTGCTATGATTCTGGCGGCGCGTGTCTTACATGAAAAGACACATCATATACAAGAGACAAAGATGATTAGCTTTTTAGCGGATACTAGCTATGCAGTTTATCTCTTCCATTGGCCTTTCTACATCATTTTCTCACAGTTGACCTCAAATCTTCTTGCTGTGTTATTAACTTTGATTTTTTCTTATGGATTTGCCAGTCTTTCATTTTATGTATTGGAACCTTGGATTGCAGGCAAGAACACACCTATTTTACAAACTCTTCGTCCCCTGCCTTATATTCACACAATTCTTGCAACAAGTACGGGAATCTTGGCCTTCATTGTCTTCTTAGTGACTTTGTTGGCACCACAAGTGGGAGCGTTTGAGACAGACTTAACTGTCAATGGCTTGAAGCAAGCTGCTAGTACTATTGCCCAAACAAAAGTGATAGCAGAACGAGCAGAAGCTGATAGTTTAGGAATTGCTGATGGCACTATGTTAATTGGTGACTCGGTGGCTTTAAGGGCAAATACAGCCCTGCAGACAGCTCTTCCTGGAGCACAAATTAACGCGCAGGTCAGCAGAACAACCAAGACTGCCAATGAAATCATGATAAACAATAGCCAAAATAAATTTTTACCTAAGATGGTGGTCATTGCGACTGGGGTAAATAATCCTGAAAATTACAAGGAAGACTGGGACAGTATCGTGAAAAATCTTCCTAAGGGCCACCATATGGTTTTGGTGACTCCTTATGAGGGAGATAAGACAAAAGAGACCTATGCCATCGTTGAGAAGGCTGCTGCCTACATGAGAGAATTGGCAGAGAAGACACCTTACATCACGATAGCAGATTGGAATCAAGTTGCGAAAGAGCATCCAGAAATTTGGGCAGGAACAGACCAAGTCCATTTCGGAAGTGACACTAGCACTATTGAAGCAGGAGCAAAATTGTATGCAGATACGATTGCCACAGCCTTGAAGACAGCTCAAGACAAGCCAGTCAAATCAAAATAACGTGTATTAAAAAGAGAAGAGTTGGAGAAATCCAACTCTTTTAAAATATCGCATCTCTGTGCCTTTCTTGTGTTTGTGGTTGAACAACAAGTATAACACAGAGGTGTTTTCTTATGTCTACACTTTCAGCTAGTTGAACCATCTAATTTTTAGGAGGGCTGGGTGGCTAACTTCATTATATAACTTTCATTTAGTAAATCGAACGTGA
>NZ_VMLH01000116.1:0-5763 GCF_013276595.1 Streptococcus sp. 10824 | reverse complement strand
ATGGAACTGACGAAGTCAGTAACCATACCCATGGCAAGGCGAAGCTGACGTTGTTTGAAGAGATTTTCGAAGAGTATAAGCATTTTACTGAAATTTTATCTTACCCTCTAGGATGGCAAATGACATTCCCTATCAAAAATGGTAAAATAAGAAAAAATAATCCGAGAATCGAGGAATTAAGATGCAAGAAAAGATTTTGCTAACGGGTGGAGCAGGTTTTATCGGAACCCACACTGTTATTGAGTTAATCCAAGCAGGTCATCAGGTTGTTGTGGTGGATAACCTTGTCAACAGCAATCGCAAAAGTTTAGAAGTTGTTGAGAAAATTACAGGAGTTGAAGTACCTTTCTATGAGGCAGATATCCGTGATATAGATACTCTTCGTGACATTTTCAAACAAGAAGAACCAACAGGGGTCATTCACTTTGCTGGCTTGAAGGCTGTTGGAGAATCTACTCGTATTCCTCTTGCCTACTATGACAACAATATCGCAGGAACTGTTAGCCTTTTGAAAGCTATGGAAGAAGCCAACTGTAAGAACATCATTTTCAGTTCTTCTGCGACAGTTTACGGAGATCCTCATACAGTGCCAATCCTGGAAGATTTCCCACTTTCAGTGACCAACCCATACGGTCGTACCAAGCTCATGCTAGAGGAAGTTTTGATAGATATCTACAAGGCAGACTCAGAATGGAATGTTGTCTTGCTTCGTTACTTTAACCCAATCGGAGCCCATGAGAGTGGTGATTTGGGAGAAAATCCAAACGGTATTCCAAACAATCTCTTGCCATATGTGACTCAAGTAGCCGTTGGAAAATTAGAGCAAGTGCAAGTGTTTGGAGACGATTACGATACGGAAGATGGAACAGGTGTTCGTGACTATATCCACGTTGTCGATTTGGCTAAGGGTCACGTTGCAGCTTTGAAAAAAATCCAAAAAGGTTCAGGACTAAACGTTTATAACCTTGGAACTGGTAAAGGTTACTCAGTTCTTGAAATTATCCAAAACATGGAAAAAGCGGTGGGACGTCCTATTCCTTACCGCATCGTAGAACGTCGCCCAGGGGATATCGCTGCCTGCTACTCAGACCCAGCAAAAGCTAAAGCAGAACTCGGTTGGGAAGCAGAACTCGACATCACCCAAATGTGTGAAGACGCATGGCGTTGGCAAAGCAAGCATCCAAATGGATTTGAAGACTAAGATGATGATTTCAATCATCGTCCCTTGTTTAAACGAAGAGGAAGTACTTCCTCTTTTTTATCAGGCTCTGGAAGCTCTGATTCCTGACTTGGAAACAGAAATCGAGTATGTCTTTGTCGATGATGGATCAAGTGATGGGACCTTGGAACTCTTAAAGGCCTATCGGGAGCAAAATCCGGCAGTTCATTATATTTCTTTCTCTCGAAATTTTGGCAAAGAAGCAGCCCTTTATGCAGGCTTGCAATATGCGACAGGAGATTTGGTGGTAGTGATGGATGCAGACCTCCAAGATCCTCCTAGTATGTTGTTTGAGATGAAAAATGTACTAGACAAAAATGTAGACTTGGACTGCGTTGGGACACGGAGAACTAGTCGGGAGGGAGAACCCTTCTTTCGCAGTTTCTGTGCTGTTCTCTTTTATCGCCTCATGCAAAAAATCAGCCCAGTAGCTCTGCCGTCGGGTGTCCGTGATTTTCGTATGATGAGAAGGTCTGTGGTCGATGCCATTTTAAGTTTGACTGAGTCCAATCGTTTTTCTAAGGGACTCTTTGCCTGGGTCGGCTTTAAAACCCACTATCTGGACTATCCAAATGTCGAAAGGCAGGCTGGCAAGACCAGTTGGAGTTTTAGGCAACTCTTTTTTTACTCCATTGAAGGGATTGTTAATTTTTCAGATTTCCCTTTGACTATAGCCTTTGTAGCTGGTCTCCTATCTTGTTTTCTTTCTCTGCTGATGACCTTTTTTGTTGTGGTTCGGACCCTCATTTTGGGCAATCCGACATCTGGTTGGACCTCTCTGATGGCTGTTATTCTCTTTCTTGGAGGCATTCAACTCTTGACCATTGGGATTCTCGGCAAGTATATCAGTAAGATTTATCTAGAGACCAAAAAAAGACCACTTTATCTGATCAAAGAAAAAAGTTATCATAGATCATGAAAAAGTAGGAGTTATCTAGCGCAGTCACTTTTTTTGTAATTATAATTCTTTTGGTCTGGAACTTGAGTGATTTTTAAAAAAATTAGGGATTTGACATGATATAAATGAACTATGTGGAATAAATTTACTGCAAAGACGATAACTTAATAAATAAAACATTCAGGAGGGTTATTTTATGCTAAGTAAAGAGGATTATACTGAAGAAATCGGGCTAATAAAGAAACAAAATTATGTAGAGGTTGAACTGTATCCTTTAGTTGCTGATATAATTAAGCCAACTTTAAAAGATAGTTTATCAAAAAGATATGTCTTCGGAAGACAAAGAAGGGGTTTGGGACAAATTTATTATGGTCTAAGTAATTTTCCTGATATAGTTATTTTAGATAAGACTTATGAAAACAAATCTAGGAAAAGTATAAAAATTGAAGAATGGAAGGAACTTCGAGGATGCGTGGAAGTTAAGAATTTAAATTATAGTTTAATTACAGAGGAAAAAATCAAATCAACCATATCGAACAGTTTTGAACATATAACTGGAGAGATGGGACAACTTATTGGAGACCTTTTATGGTATAAAAAAGTAATTTATACAAATGGAATTGAATGGAGATTTCTAAGTTTAGATGACAAGGAAGAGATAGATAATACAATTGTTGAAGTAGTTAACAAAAGAATAGAAACAGAAGAAGCGGGAAATTCTTTTGATTGGTGGAAGAATATTAAAGATTTATCGTTCAATTATACGGATATATGCCTATCTAAAGATTGTAGACAAGAGTGGAATGAATTTGTAAAAAGGGTAAAGGAAATAGAATGGTAGAGGTCTATTCTCATTGAGAAATTTAGATTTTAAGTTACAGTAAGATTTATTTAGAGACTAAAAAAAGACCACTTTATCTTATCAAAGAAAAAAGTGACCTTCCTGATTTTACAGAAAAAAATAAAGTGAAAAGACTATAATTTTACATGGAAATATGCTAAACTAGAAAGAGTGAAACGTTCTTGTCAATTTACTATGAGAGATTAGTGTTGATTTTTAATCAAGGCACGTGTCGGACAGTTTCTAACAGCCTCTAAGACATCCTGACTAGGAGAAATTTCTTTTTCCAGTTGGTCAGGATTATCGTAAAAACGCACGATTCCATTATCGTGGTAATCAAATAAGTCAGAATAAGTTTGGCAAAGCCCACAGGCGATGCATCGTTCAGGTATAAGTGTGATTTTCATGTTCATATTTATATTGTAATAAGAAAAGTAAAAAAAAACAAGGAGTAAGGTATGGCAAAAGAACCGTGGCAAGAAGATATTTATGATCAAGAAGAAGCAAGAGCAGAGCGTCGGCATCGAAACCACGGAGGGGCTGATAGGATGGCTAATCGTATTTTGACGATCCTAGCTAGTATTTTCTTTGTAATTGTGGTGGTGATGGTCATCGTTCTCATCTATCTATCATCGGGGGGGAGTAATCGCACAGCAGCCTTAAAAGACTTTCATGATTCTGATGCAAGTGTAGTACAAGTCTCATCTTCAAGCAGTTCTCAGCCTGAGCAGAGTTCAGAGCCAGAATCTACTTCTAGTAGTTCAGAAGAAGCTGCTAATCCTGAAGGAACGATTAAAGTTCTCGCAGGAGAAGGGGAAGCAGCTATTGCCGCTCGTGCAGGAATCTCCATTGCTCAGTTAGAGGCCTTGAATCCTGGGCACATGGCTACAGGATCTTGGTTTGCTAATCCAGGTGATGTTATAAAAATAAAATAGGAGCCGATATGAAAACAATTCAAATTGCTATTGATGGTCCTGCTTCCAGCGGTAAGAGTACGGTCGCAAAGATTATTGCTAAGGATTTTGGATTCACCTACCTTGATACAGGAGCTATGTATCGTGCAGCGACCTATATGGCTCTTAAGAACCAATTAGGAGTTGAAGAAGTCGGAGCCCTTCTAACCTTGTTGGACCAGCATCCAATCAGCTTTGGACGTTCAGAAACTGGAGACCAGCTTGTTTTTGTAGGAGATGTGGATATTACCCATCCTATCCGTGAAAATGAAGTGACCAATCATGTTTCTGCTATTGCAGCAATTCCTGAAGTGCGTGAGAAACTAGTTTCTCTCCAACAAGAAATTGCCCAGCAAGGTGGGATTGTCATGGATGGTCGCGATATTGGAACTGTTGTATTGCCACAAGCAGAATTGAAAATTTTCCTAGTAGCTTCTGTTGATGAGAGAGCAGGGCGCCGTTACAAGGAAAATATTGCCAAGGGAATTGAAACAGACCTTGAAACCCTAAAAAAGGAAATTGCTGCGCGTGACTACAAGGATAGTCATCGTGAGACTTCACCTCTCAAACAAGCAGAGGATGCTGTCTACCTTGATACAACTGGTTTGAATATTCAAGAAGTAGTTGAAAAAATCAAAGCAGAAGCTGAAAAAAGAATGTAAATGTAGAAAAGCCGATAGATGGATATCGGTTTTTTTCTAAATTTGTCAAAATGCTGATTTTAGGGTATAATAGTTGCTGTTCGAGAAATTTTGATTTTCAAAGAATAGTGAATGATGATAAGGAGAAACAATGAACAACCTACCAAATTGCCCAAAATGCAACTCAGAGTATGTCTACGAAGACGGTGCCCTACTGGTTTGCCCAGAGTGTGCTTATGAGTGGAATCCTGCTGAAGTTGCAGATGTAGAAGAGGGCCTTGTTGCTATCGATGCCAATGGAAATAAATTGGCTGACGGTGATACAGTAACTCTCATCAAGGACTTGAAGGTAAAAGGTGCGCCAAAAGATTTGAAACAAGGGACGCGCGTGAAAAATATCCGCATCGTAGAAGGTGACCACAATATTGACTGTAAGATTGATGGCTTCGGTGCCATGAAACTTAAATCAGAGTTTGTGAAGAAGATTTAAGTATGTCCAAGCACTATAAACTTGTATTTTATAGCCGTATCTTCTTGTTTCTAGCGGCTTTTACGGGAGTTTATCTTGAAATTACTAAGCATGGTGGTTTTGGGATGCTTCTCTATTACACGGTTCTGTCAAATCTGTTAGTAACTATTTTTACGCTCTATCTCTTAAAGGTTATGAGCCGTGTAGGTGAAAACTGGCAAAGACCAAGTCTCTTGCGCTTAAAAGGTGGGGTCACCATGAGTATCATGATTACCTGTGTGATTTACCATTTCCTCTTAGCGCCCATTGCGACTAATTTCTATACCCTAGAAAATTTCCTTTGCCACTATATCGTTCCCATCTGGTTTTTAGCGGATACCCTCTTTTTTGACAAACAGGGTCAATATAAGATTTGGGATCCAGCAGTGTGGACCATTTTACCCTTGCTGTATATGATGTTTGCTCTTTTTAATGGCTTGGTTCTAAAACTCAATATTCCAAATGCCAAGGATAATCCTTTCCCTTACTTCTTTTTGAATGTGAACAAGGGTTGGGATGTCGTATTCAAGTGGTGTCTGATTATCTTTGTTGCCTATATGGTAGCAGGATTTATCTTCTACTTTATCAAGCAAATCAAGAGAAAGTCATTCTAATACTCTTCGAAAATCTCTTCAAGCCACGTCAGTTTCGCCTTGCCGTAGATATGGTTACTGACTTCGTCAGTCTTATCTACAACCTCAAA
>NZ_VMLH01000115.1:0-8770 GCF_013276595.1 Streptococcus sp. 10824 | reverse complement strand
TTTGCTAAAGAGTATGAAAAAGCGATTAAAGAATTAAAAGAAGATGGAACTCTAGCTAAACTTTCTCAAAAATACTTCAAAGAAGATGTTTTTAGCTACGTTGATAGAGATTAGATGAGCAGTCAGGCGGTTATACTCTTCGAAAATCTCTTCAAACTACGTCAGCTTCACCTTGCCGTAGGTATATGATACTGACTCTGTCAGTTCTATCCACAACCTCAAAACTGTGTTTTGAGCAGCCTGCAGCTAGCTTCCTAGTTTGCTCTTTGATTTTTATTGAGTATTAAAATAAGGATAAGAGAAAACAGGAATATCTATATCCTTGTGCCCAAAAAACCACTGCCTCCCCCAGATAAGCCTGAGGAAAGCAGTGATTCTTATTTTAGGAGTTAGGAATGAATACACGAAATCAATTTAGCTGATTATTTTTTGTTTTTCAAGAATTCATCGTATTGTTTTTTGCATTTCGTTCAATACTTTTTCGTAGGAACCTTCAGATTTCAATTTTTCCATCAATTCTGGAATCGCTTTATCTGGGTCAAATATAATAAAATGAAATAAGAATCGAGCAATTTAATTTTGGAATCCAAATCAATTTATAACAATATTTTAGAAGAGATGCTGTACTATTCTAAATTCAATATAATAATTTAACCATATTTTATGAGATATGTAAATCTAATAACTTATTTTATAAAGACATTATCACATTCGAATTACAAATCACAAATACTTTATTTTGCGGTTGACATTATAAAAAAAAAGTAGTACAATGTAAATGAAATCGATTTCACTAAAATACAAAGGAGGTATTGTGATGACAAATTTGAAAAAATGCATCGCATTAGGACTGGGAGTCGCTTGCTTACTCCCCTTAGCTAGTCAGACTGTTTCTGCTAGGATGGTATATTTTGATCTTCATGTTACACGCGAAGACTATTCCGTTAGTAGCCGAAAAACTGAAAAAACAGACGGCTCCCCTGCTGTTGCTAATATCACAGGTGGTCTTGGTTGGGGAAAAAAGGTCAGAATTCGCGCTTGGACTGCTGCTGAGGATGAGCCTGCAACTGAGATGAAAATAGCTGATTCAAATGGTCGCTATAATCTTCGCTATAACAATGGTTATGGAACAATTGGACGCTATTATTATCTCAACGCCTCTAAATATGGTTGGCTCAATTCGAATATAACAGGACGTTTTGACCCTTAATTCGTCTCAAAACAAAAAGTAACAAACATTGGGTTATTCGCTAGTTTATCATGTGAGCGCTCACTAGCCTAACGCCCCCTTCTAAGAGTAGAGGCATCATCTAAAAAGTATCATGTCTCTGCTCCTTTTTTAAAGGAGCTTTTTACTATGAAAAAATACCTATTATTTCTACTTATTCTTCCCTTTATCTTTTTAACAGCTTGTCAATATAGCCAAAAGCAAACAACTGAGATAAATAAGGAAAATCTTCCCATAAAAGAAGGTTATAAAGAGATAACAGAGCAAATCTATCTATCAGACCAGATAGATACCTCCTATAAAGAAGAATTGCCTTTTTGGGACTCAAAAAAAGGAGACAAAGAAACATTGGTAACAGCTATCCAAAATTTTATGGGAAGCGATAGTGAAATTAGTGAAATTATTGCCGATAAGAATCCTTTAACCAGACTCCAAAAAGGAAAGACCAGAGCAGATATTACCGTCAATAAAACTGGATCATGGATTCATTTAACATCTGATCAAATATCAGATCTATCAAGTGTTTTCCACAACCTACGATTAGACGCTATTGAAAATAATCTAAATCTAACCGACTTTAAAGAAGAACTTCCATTTTCAAAAGAAGATGGTGTTAACAAAGTTAAGCAATTTCTAAATACCCTCCAATTAGGATTTGACGATTATGATTATCTCATCTACGCTATCTCAAAAGAAACACTCCTTGAGTATCTCCCAACCTACGAAAGAAATGCCAAAGAATTAAAAGGAACAAAGATAGACAAAAACAATCTGACTGATATGTGCTATGTTACTGTTTTTCCAAAACTTTCTAGTAAAAGAGTTATTGATGGCGAAACTCAGCTAGGTTCATCCGGAGAGATTAGTTTTATTCATGGTCCTGACCTAAACTTTATCATCACCCAAGCAGGGATTCAAGGAATTGATTTATCTGGTGTTATCTTACCGACTCAAAAAATAGATAAAATGGCGACTCTTTCTGTCCAAAAAGGATTAGACGTCTTAAAAGAAAAATACGAAAATTTGATTTTGGACAGTCCAATTTATATTGAGTCATTTACAATTGAGTATATACCTATTCCCACTCAAGAAAAAGAACTCTATGGAGGAAATCTCTATCGTCCCTTCCTAATCTTTACAATCAAAGAAAAAGATCGTATAGATAAAGCAGTTATCGATCCCACAAACTGGAAAGAGGTAAGTTAGATGAAACTACTTCTCCCCTTTAAATATACGCTAAAAGATTGGAGGATTTGGATTGGACTACTCTTTTCCTTAGTAGTTGCATTGATGATGTCCTATACAGATCTAACAATAAAATTAGACGGAAGAAATTCACTTGCAGTCCCTGATTATTTCATGCTCTCCTTCTCTAGAAATCTAGCAATGTCATTATATATCTTAACAGCAGCTTCCACTGTAGTAACAGACTTTTCACAAGACTACCATCAAAATAGACTTCCTTTTTTACTTAGTCGTATGTCTCTGCGACAATACGCTTCTTCCTTCGTCAAACGGTTAATTTTCCGTTCTTATTTTGTAGGACTGACCTTAGGATTCTGTTTTTTAATTCTCCTCTCCTTTTATTTTCCCCTCACTAATTCTCACTACTCATCTACTTTTAGCAATCAGTGGTTGTTAAATCAAGGATTTATATTCCTTTTCTACTTCCTTCTCATTAGTCTAATTGGACTCTATTTTGCATTCTTTACTCTATTAGGTGGAGTTCTTTCCGTTTTTTACCCTAATGTGTTAATGGTCTATCTTCTTCCAAGTACAGCCTGGTTTGTCCTCACAACATTTGGTTTAGAGAGAGTTCTCCCTTTTTTTACTCTACCACATATCGTCTTAACGACAGATGATTATTTACGAGAAGGGCTAGCATATTTTCAAGTAGGTGACGAAAACTTTCGAAATATTTTTTCGTTGCTTTATCCTTATATTTTCTTAACTCTATGGGCACTTTTGTCAATAGAGATCATTCGACTAGCTCTTAAAAAACATTGGCATTTTTATGATAAGGAGTAATCTTATGGAGATTATACGTGTAGTAACTATTCTCTTAAAACAACAATTCACCTTTAAACGATTGTTGCCTATCTTAATTTTCTTTCACCTCTATACTTTGATTTTAATGCTACCTTTTTCTAATTTAGCTAATCACTTCAAAGAAACTTATCCTGTCAGCATTGTAACTGTTCTCTTCACGAGTCAATGGTTCACTGCAATTTCTATTTTATCTGTCATACTACTATTTAGCAATCTTCCTTTAAAAGATACTTTCCAGTTTTGGTTAATCTTAAAAATCGGACAGAAAAAGTGGATGCTCTCCCAGTTTATTTATCTGCTTATCGCGAGCTTAATCGCTTCGATTTACCAAATCATCAGCATTTTAATCACTTTTCTCCCTACACTACACCTTTCAAATCATTGGGGACGTCTCCTACCCTCCCTAGCTCAAGGACGCATTTCATTTCCGGAAGGTGTTGATAGCATGACGCATCTACGCTCAATTATACTGCAATATTATTCTCCCTATGGCGCTTTTTTTCAAATATTCTTATTGTTATTCCTTATGTTCATATTGATTGGGGGAGTGATTTTCGTTTTCAATAGTTATTATTCTAATTTAGGAAATACCTTAGCCTGTGGATTAGTTATTGTAGAATTATTTATTACAGAAGCTTCACGTTTCTGGATTAAATTTTTATCTCCTTTAACTTGGCTAGACTTCCATTATATTAAATACGAAGCCCATTCTGGCTTACTATCCCTACCAGAAATAATTACTCGTATCCTACTTTTATACCTTTTGCTCACCATAATCCTAGTTGTTATGAAAAAAATAAGGAGACAATAGATATGACAGACTTACATTTAAAATCTATTCGTAAAAACTATAAACACAATGTAATTTTTGAAGACCTTTCCTTTGAATTTTCCAGTGGAAATATATACGGAATTGTTGGATATAACGGTTCAGGAAAAACAGTTTTACTCAAGTGTTTAGCGGGATTAGAAGGTATAACTGAAGGAAAAATCGAATTAGATGGAAACATACTTGGAATAGATTTTCCCTTCTTACCAAGTGTAGGTGTTATTATTGAGACTCCAGGATTTCTGGAAGGTTATTCTGGTTTTGATAACTTACATCAACTAGCTCTAATCAAAAATAAAATAGGAGAGAAAGAAATCATTCAGAGTATGATAGATGTAGGACTCGATCCTAGTTCTTCTAAAAAAGTAAAACACTACTCTTTAGGAATGAAACAAAAATTAGCTCTAGCACAGGCTTTTATGGAAAATCCAGATATATTACTCTTAGATGAACCAATGAACGGACTTGATAAGCAATCTGTTCAAAAAATTCGAGAAAAATTACTCCACCTAAAAGAAAAGGGGAAACTTATTATTCTAGCTTCTCATATAGAGCAAGATATCGAATGTCTCTGTGATGAAGTTCTATACTTGGGATAAGAATGATTTATTACAGAGACAACACTCCTCATAAAATAGCAATTTTATACAAAAAGACCAACTATACCTGAATTATATTAGTTGGTTTATTTTTCATTCAAAAAATCACTGCCTTCCCCAGATAAGCCTGAGGAAAGCAGTGATTCTTATTTTAGGAGTTAGGAATGAATACACGAAATCAATTTAGCTGATTATTTTTTGTTTTTCAAGAATTCATCGTATTGTTTTTGCATTTCGTTCAATACTTTTTCGTAGGCACCTTCAGATTTCAATTTTTCCATCAATTCTGGAATCGCTTTATCTGGGTCTACAGTACCAGTGTTGATAGCTGTATCGAATTGTTGCATTGTGTTAGAAATAGCTGAGATTTCAGATTTCACATTGTCAGTATTGAAGATAAATCCAAGCGCTGGAGATTCTTTAGCTTCTGCCAATTCTTTCTTAGAATCTGCAATTTGTTGATCTGTAACGTTTTCGTTGATGTAAAGGATCCAGTTGTTACCAGTGTTCCATCCACCCATGTGAGTGTTTCCTTTGTAGCCATCAAGAACGCGAACACGGTTTTCTTTACCTTCAATTTTTTCCCAGTTCTTGCCTTCTGGACCGTAAACAAGGCCGTTCAAGAGTTCTGGGTTCGTATTCAAGAGGTTCAACACTTCCATTGATTTTTCTTTGTTCTTAGAGTTGTTTGAGATGACAAAGTTAGCAACTTGTGTTGTTTGGTTTTTCTTGATGAAGTTAGTAATTGGTTTGATTTGGATATCTTTGTTGGCAACACGTGAAAGCAAGCTGTTACCGTAGTCAGCTGGTCCTACTGTTTCTTCACGAACGAACCAAGTATCTTGTTGAAGGTCAAATGAAGTATCGCTTGTTGCTACGTCTTTTGGAATGTAGCCAGCTTCATAGAATTTGTGAAGAGTCTTCAAGTGTTCTTTGAAACGAGGCACTTCGTAACGGTTTACAACTTTAGTAGTATCGCCTTCAAGGTCAATAACGAATGGAAGACCGTTTGCTACTGGGTAGTCAAAGTTATCAGATGGGATGAAAACTTTACCAATAGCAAATGGTACTACGTCTGGAGCTTTTTCTTTGATTTGTTTCAAGACTGGCTCAAGAGTTTCGTAAGAAGTAACACCTGAAATATCGATACCATATTTGGCAAGGAGAGTTCCGTTGAAGGCAAAGTTTTGAGATGATGCAACGTTGGCTGCAACTGGAACAGCGTAAATTTTACCGTTTACAGTATTACCCTTGATATAAGCTGGGTCAAGTGCCTTGTAAAGGTCTTTACCTTCTTTTTTGTACAATTCTGTCAAGTCAGCATAAGCACCTTTTTGAGCATTTACAATATAGTTATCTGCAAAGGCAATATCATAGTTTTCACCAGATGATGTGATAACTGACATTTTCTTACCATAGTCACCCCAGCCAAGGTATTGGATATCCAATTTGGCACCAATTTTTTCTTCGATGATTTTGTTGGCATTTGCTAACAATTCATCCAAGTTGTCTGGTTTGTCACCGATTTGGTACATTTTGATAACAGGTTTGTCACCTGAATCAGCAGCTTTTTTGCTGTTACCTGTCAAATTTCCACAAGCAGCAAGACCTGCAGCCAAAGCGACTACACTAGCAGATGCAAAAGCATATTTTTTCCAGTTTTTCATGATAAAAACTCCTTTTTTTATTTTTAAACTTATAAACAATGTAATGATCTTATACTCAATGAAAANNCTGACGAAGTCAGTAACATCTATACGGCAAGGCGACGTTGACGCGGTTTGAAGAGATTTTCGAAGAGTATTAACTTCACACAAGGGAAGTTGGGAACTGAGAAATGTTCTTTCTCAATAAGCACTATTCTTTCACACCACCGATAGTCAAACCTTTTACAAAGTAGCGTTGGAAGAATGGATACAAAATCGCGATTGGAAGGGTTGCAACCACAACCATGGCCATACGACCTGTTTCTTTCGGTAGAGCAACTCCCAGTTGACCAGTCAAGCCGACCGCTTTGGCAATGTAGTCCATATTTTGTTGGATTTGCATGAGCAAATATTGTAATGGATACAAGTTGTCACTCTTGATGTAAAGAAGGGCGTTGAACCAGTCATTCCAGAAACCAAGTGCTGTCAAAAGCGTGATGGTTGCGATACCTGGTAGTGACAATGGCAAACAGATTTGGAAGAAAATCCGAGCCTCACTGGCACCATCGATACGAGCCGATTCGAGAATGGCTTCTGGAATAGTCTTCTTGAAGAAGGAACGCATCAAGATGATGTTAAATGGTGAGAGAAGCATTGGAACAATCAAGGCCCAAACAGTATCCCCAAGCTGAAGCACACGGGTCACCATGATATAACCTGGTACCAAACCAGCGTTGAACAACATACTGAGAAGGACGAAGATGGTAAAAAATCTGCGATACTTAAATGTTGTCCGTGAGATAGCGTAGGCATAGGTTGTTGTGATAAAGACATTTGTAAATGTCCCAACTACGGTTACAAAGACAGAAATGAAGAGGGCTTGTAAGATTTTATCCTTAAACTGTGCCAAGAACTCAAAACCGTCTAATCCAAATTGGGATGGGAAGAAGCTATAGCCGTATTGGAGGAGGCTTTTCTCGTCCGTCACTGAAATAATGATAACGAATACGAAGGGTAGGATACAAGAGAGGGCAATCAAACCCGAAATGGTACTGAAGAAGATATCTGCTTTCTTACTGAAGGAGTGAATGCCGACATTATCAATTTTTTCTTTTTTAATTTTCTTTTCTGCCATATTCTCCTCCTTTTAGAACAAGGCTGAGTTTGGATCAACTCGTCTTGCCAGTAAGTTTGATAGAACCACCAGAATCAAGCCGACTACTGATTGGTAGAGACCTGCTGCTGAAGCCATCCCAATATCCGCTGTCTGGGTCAAACCATTATAAACATATACGTCCAAGACGTTGGTTACGTTATAAAGCTGACCAGCATTGTGAGGGATTTGATAGAAAAGACCGAAGTCTGCACGGAAGATATTTCCGACTGCAAGGATGGTCAATACAGTTACCAGCGGTGTCAACTGCGGAATGGTTACGTTGCGAATGCGCTGCCATTTGCTGGCTCCGTCCACTGTCGCTGCTTCGTAGTAGGTTGGATCAATTCCCATGATTGTCGCATAGTACATGACACTGCTATATCCAAAACCTTTCCAAATACCTAAGAAAAGTAGGAGATAAGGCCAAATTCCCAAATCAGCGTAGAAGTTGACTTCTTTGAGACCAAGACTCTCCAATAGATGATTGAACACCCCTTTATCAATATTTAGGAAGGCATCTGTAAAGAAACTGATGATAACCCAAGACAAGAAGTAAGGGAACAACATAGAAGTTTGGAAAATCTTCACCATTCTCTTGGAACGGAGTTCACTGAGAATAATGGCAATCCCTACAGATACAACTAAACCTAGAAAGATAAAGCCAAGATTGTAGAGGACCGTATTTCGTGTGATAATAAAGGCGTCTCTTGAACTAAATAAGAATCTGAAATTATCGAGTCCGACCCATTTACTATTTATGATACTATCTATGAAACCATTACTGGTCATGTGGTAGTCTTTGAAGGCAACCACGTTCCCAAATACTGGAATGTAGAAGAATAGAATCAACCAGAGTGCCCCTGGCAAAACCATCAAGAGAAAGATCCAGTTGTCTCTCAAGGTTTTTGAAAACTTATTCATAATTTCCTCCCTTTTTATTTTGATATCCATCTAAAAATTCTTTTTTAGACTTTTGATAACGATTACATTATTAGTATACTCCTATTTGCAGATTAGGTTAAACTCCTAATTATAGAAAAAACTCCACAAATTATGTAGCAGATTTAAAACTTTATCACCACTATCAAACAAATGTCCTAAATCAATTGTTTATTTTATCTCTATTAGCCCAGTGATGGCGTCACTCTGTTACCCTGTGCTAGTCTCTCAAACTAAATTTTAGGACAACTGACGCTAGCTAGTATTTTCAGAAGAAAAGTAACCGTCCAATAACGAAGTATATGGAAAAATCTCCAGACTAGA
>NZ_VMLH01000114.1:0-12094 GCF_013276595.1 Streptococcus sp. 10824 | reverse complement strand
GATTTTCATTGAGTATAACTTTGTTTCTATCTTAATCAAACTGGATAGTGAATAATCATATTCTCACGATAGAAGAAGAGGCTGAGATTGCTGACTCTCGGCCTCTTCGATTTCTTAAAATGTTCCGATACGGGTGATTGGCCAGAAGCGGAATTTAGCTTCCCCTGTGATATCTTTTGCTTTGAAGGTGCCTACGTGGCGGCTGTCGCTCGAAACCAAGCGGTCGTCTCCGAGGAGAAGGTATTCTCCTTCTGGAACTGTAAAGCTAAAGTTGGTGTTGTAGTTGACATCAACTGTGAAGGCTTGAGCTTTTTGAGCGATACTTCTAAAGAAAGTTCCTTTATTTCCTTCAAATCCCTTGCCTGAGTAGGTGCTTTGGAGTTTGTCATCCTTGAAGCGTTTGATATAGTCAGCTAGATAAGGTTCATCTGTCTCTTTGTCATTGATGTAAAGTTTATCATTTTCGTAACGGATGGTATCGCCAGGCATTCCGATGACGCGCTTGACGATGTCCTTATTGCCATCTTCCTCATGGGCCACCACGATATCAAAACGGTCAATAGGGAGGTGCTTAACGACAAAGAGAATTTCGCCATCCGCTAGGGTAGGATCCATGGAGTGTCCTTCTACGCGGACATTACTCCAAAAAAAGATACGACTTAAAGCTAGTAATGACAGAATCAGGAGGAATAATCCCCACTCTTTTAGGAAATTTTTAAATGAATTCATAACTTACCTTTCTAAGCGTTTTTTCGCTTTTTCAGTATTTTTAAAGTGCAATTTGGCGCAGAAGCTGAGTCCCTGCATACCATAGGCTTGTAAAATCTGGCTAGCTACCTTATCAGAAGCCGTTCCAGCTCCACTTGGAAGTTGATAGCCCAGTTCTCGTCCTAGATTTTCTAGATTTTCCAGAAAGAGATTACGCGCAATGATAGAAGAAACTGCGACAGCCAAGTATTTTCCCTCAGCCTTTTCTTCTAAGCTGATCGGATTGCTGAAATGATTGGCCTCTTGTGCCAAGTACTTGTCATAATTTTTAGCACTGGTAAAGGCATCAATCACAATTTTCTCAGGCTGAACACCTTTTTGAAGGAGGAGATAAATAGCCTGGTTATGGAGGGCTACCTTAACCGAAACAGCGTTGTAGCGGTCTCCGATGACCTCGTTGTACTTGCTTGGTGAGAGAAGCAGTGCTTGATGCTGGATTTTTTCTTTGAGGATAGGGGCAATCTGACGAATCTTTTGATCGGTCAGAGTCTTAGAATCTCCCACACCGAGTTTTCGTAAGAAGTCGTGCTGGTCTGGTGTGACAAAGGAAGCCACAACTGCAAGCCCACCAAAGTAGGAACCATTTCCAACCTCATCTGTCCCAATCAAAGGAAGATTTTGTCCGCTGGTTTGCTCTACAGCTTGATAGCCAAAGAAACGAGCGTATTTCTCAGCCCCCTCACCCTGAAGCAAGACCTTTCCAGAAGTATAGATAGAAACCGTTGCTTGAGGTAGTCGCAAAAAGTAGCGGATATAGGGATTCTTGCTGGGAGCTAGACTGGTTTGGTAGTGTTCAAGAAAAGCCTGAATCTCCTTTTCGCTTGGTGTGAGTGTTATACTTGCCATAGTTTCTATTGTACCATAAAAGCAGGCAAATTTGTAAAAACTGACAAAATTAGCGAATTTTGGTATAATATCGTGAGGTGAATTTTATGGCAAATCTAAATCGATTCAAATTTACATTCGGGAAAAAATCATTAACCTTGACAAGCGAGCATGATAACCTTTTTATGGAGGAAATCGCCAAGGTTGCGACAGAAAAATACCAAGCAATTAAAGAACAAATGCCTAGTGCAGACGATGAAACCATCGCTCTTTTGTTGGCAGTCAACTGTTTATCAACTCAGCTCAGCCGTGAGATTGAATTTGACGATAAGGAGCAAGAGCTAGAAGAACTCCGTCACAAGCTTGTGACTTGCAAGCAAGAACAGAGCAAGATTGAGGACTCCTTATGATTTCGCTCCTTCTTCTATTGGTCTTGGCTTGGGGATTTTATATCGGCTATCGGAGAGGCCTGCTCTTACAGGTTTATTACCTGATTTCAGCTATGGCATCTGCTTTTATGGCTGGTCAGTTTTACAAGGGGCTTGGCGAGCAGTTTCACTTATTGCTCCCTTATGCAAATCCGCAGGAAGGTCAGGGAACTTTCTTTTTCCCATCGGATCAACTCTTTCAGTTGGATAAGGTCTTTTATGCAGGGATCGGCTACTTGCTTGTATTTGGGATTGTCTATAGCATCGGTCGTTTGCTTGGTCTCCTATTACACTTGATCCCTAGTAAAAAATTGGGTGGTAAGTTGTTCCAAGTTTCAGCAGGTATCTTGTCCATGTTGGTGACCTTATTTGTCTTGCAAATGGCCTTGACCATCTTGGCGACCATACCCATGGCAGCTATACAAAATCCTCTTGAAAAGAGTATCGTCGCAAAACACATCATCCAGAGCATACCAGTAACAACCAGTTGGCTCAAACAAATCTGGGTGACAAATTTAATCGGATAAAAAGGGCAGGAGTTTTCCTAGCCCTTTGTTTACAGATTGACTAGAATCTATCAGAATGTAAAAAGCTACCACACCTAGACATTCAAAGATAAGGAAATAAAGATGAATAAGAAAATATTAGAAACATTAGAGTTTAATAAGGTCAAGGCCTTGTTTGAGCCCCATTTGTTGACCGAGCAGGGCTTGGAGGAATTGAGACAGCTAGCTCCAACTGCCAAAGCAGATAAAATCAAACAGGCTTTTGCTGAGATGAAGGAAATGCAGGCTCTTTTCGTTGAGCAACCGCATTTTACCATTCTCGCAACTAAGGAAATTGCAGGAGTCTGCAAGCGGCTGGAGATGGGGGCAGACCTCAATATTGAGGAGTTCCTACTCTTGAAGCGCGTGCTTCTGTCTAGCCGAGAGCTGCAAAGTTTTTATGCCAATCTGGAAAATGTCAGCTTGGAAGAATTAGCCCTTTGGTTTGAGAAATTACATGATTTTCCGCAATTACAAGGAAATCTCCAAGCCTTTAATGATGCAGGTTTCATTGAAAATTTTGCCAGTGAAGAATTGGCGCGAATCCGCAGAAAAATCCATGATAGCGAGAGTCAGGTACGCGATGTTTTACAGGACCTGCTCAAGCAAAAAGCGCAGATGTTGACAGAAGGGATTGTTGCTAGCAGAAATGGCCGTCAGGTTTTACCAGTCAAAAATACCTACCGCAATAAGATTGCAGGTGTCGTTCATGATATTTCTGCTAGTGGAAATACCGTCTATATCGAACCCCGTGAGGTGGTCAAACTGAGCGAAGAAATTGCCAGTTTGCGAGCAGATGAGCGCTATGAAATGCTTCGCATTCTCCAAGAAATTTCTGAGCGTGTTCGCCCTCATGCGGCTGAGATTGCTAATGACGCTTGGATTATCGGTCATCTGGACTTGATTCGTGCTAAGGTTCGCTTTATCCAAGAAAGGCAAGCAGTCGTTCCTCAGATATCAGAAAATCAAGAAATTCAACTGCTCCATGTCTGCCATCCTTTGGTCAAAAATGCCGTTGCAAATGATGTCCATTTTGGACAAGATTTAACAGCTATTGTCATTACAGGTCCCAATACAGGTGGGAAGACCATCATGCTTAAAACTCTGGGCTTGACACAGGTGATGGCCCAGTCCGGTCTGCCGATTTTAGCAGACAAGGGAAGTCGTGTTGGTATTTTTGAAGAAATTTTTGCTGATATTGGCGATGAGCAATCTATTGAGCAGAGCTTGTCTACCTTCTCTAGCCACATGACCAATATTGTGGATATTCTTGGCAAGGTCAACCAGCATTCGCTCTTGCTCTTAGATGAGTTGGGGGCTGGTACAGATCCCCAAGAGGGAGCCGCTCTTGCCATGGCTATTCTGGAGGACCTTCGCCTGCGTCAAGTCAAGACTATGGCGACGACCCACTATCCAGAACTCAAGGCCTACGGTATTGAGACAGCCTTTGTGCAAAATGCCAGCATGGAGTTTGATACTGCAACTCTTCGCCCGACCTATTGCTTTATGCAGGGAGTTCCTGGTCGAAGCAATGCCTTTGAGATTGCCAAACGTCTAGGCCTATCTGAAGTTATCGTAGGGGATGCCAGTCAGCAGGTCGATCAGGACAATGATGTCAATCGTATCATTGAGCAACTGGAAGAGCAGACGCTGGAAAGCCGTAAACGCTTGGACAATATCCGTGAGGTGGAGCAAGAAAATCTCAAGATGAATCGTGCTCTTAAAAAACTTTACAACGAGCTCAATCGTGAAAAGGAAACTGAGCTTAACAAAGCGCGTGAACAAGCTGCTGAGATTGTGGACATGGCCCTCAGTGAGAGTGACCAGATTCTCAAAAATCTCCATAGTAAATCTCAACTTAAACCCCACGAAATCATTGAAGCCAAGGCCAAGCTGAAAAAATTGGCTCCTGAAAAAGTAGATCTATCTAAAAACAAGGTCCTTCAAAAGGCCAAGAAAAAACGAGCTCCCAAGGTGGGAGATGATATCGTGGTTCTCAGTTATGGACAGCGTGGTACCTTGACCAGTCAACTCAAGGATGGCCGTTGGGAAGCCCAAGTCGGTTTGATTAAGATGACCTTGGAAGAGAAAGAGTTTGGCCTTGTTCAAGCCCAGCAAGAAAAACCAGTCAAGAAGAAACAGGTCAATGTTGTGAAACGAACTTCTGGGCGAGGACCTCAAGCTAGACTGGACCTTCGAGGCAAGCGCTATGAAGAAGCCATGAATGAGCTAGATGCCTTTATAGACCAAGCTTTGCTTAATAATATGGCTCAAGTAGATATCATCCATGGTATCGGAACAGGTGTTATCCGTGAAGGTGTCACCAAATATCTACAAAGAAACAAACATGTCAAGAGTTTCGGCTATGCCCCACAAAATGCTGGAGGCAGTGGTGCGACTATTGTGACCTTTAAAGGATAAGAAAAGCCTGAGGAAATATGTGATTCCTCAAGCTTTTTGATTTCTAGCCTAGACATCTAAAGGTTGTCCAGTGTGATTGAGTTGTGTGACAGTGACGAAGAAGTCCTCTCTCATTCGAGTCAGAAGTTGATTTGGATAAATTTTTTCAAAGTTATCAAGACTAGCAAAGATATGCTTAGCTAGTTCTAGACCTCTGACATCATCTTGTCTGAGAAAATTATTAGCCCGTTCCATGGAAAGATTAATCATCTCTGTCATCTTGGTACTCAATAGAGGGAAGGCATTAATTACTTCCAGAGTCTTCATTGCTAAATTCTCAGCCTTATCATAGTAGCCATTGACAGAATAATGCTTGATAGCAGTTCTTAAGCAGGCAATGTAGTAGTCAGCAGTACGGATTGAATGGTATTCAGTCTGTTTTTTTAGAGTATCTAATAAGTGGTAGAGCCTGTAATCTAAAAATTCGATTGAAAAGTGAGGAAGGATAGATGAAAAGATATTCACCTCAATTTTATTCCAATCATCTAGTTCACTAAGATAGCTCTTGATATATTCTAGTTCTTGATAGTCTTTTGGAGTCAGAAAAGAATCACCAATAATATTCGCAATAGCAAATTTATTGACTACACGATTGGCAATCACATAGTGTTCAGCGATTCCAGGATTTTCCAGAGGCTGATTAATCAAGCTAAGGATCTTTTTAAATTCACGCTTATAGGCCAAATCAGCAACTTGAGCCTGTAATTTATGAAATTTAGTTGGAAACATCTGCGTTTTGAGACTATCAAAGGTCTCCTTATCAATTCCAATATTAGACAGAATCTCTTCAAATTTTTGAATGGTTATTCGAGATTTCCCTTGCTCAAACTGACGTAAAAAATGTGGAGTCACTGTAGTTCCAGCAGCTTCCTTCTGAGTAAACCCTCTCTCCTCACGGATGGCCTTATAAACTAATCCATAAACACTTTCATCTTGCATCCTAAATCTCCTCAAGTCCTTTTTTCCATTCTATCATAATTCTACCAATTTTTAAGGTAATTTTTAGAAAAAAGTAAATATAGTTACGCTTTTTCGGGGGGGGGGGGTAATTGTTCAATAAAGGTAAATATAGATACGCTTTTCGTAAATAAGGTAAATAGCATGCTATACTGTAACCGTAAACAATAAAATTTTAAAGGAGATTTTTGATGATGAAGTCAAAAACAGTTTTAGTAATTAGCCTAGCGGCTGCAACATTTGGATTGGTCTCTCTTGTGGACACAGCAGGAGTTCTACCTTTTTCAGCGCAAACAGTGCAGGCTGACACACAAACGCTGACTCCAACTGCTAAATATTATATTCTTGTTCCAAAAGGTTCAGAAGTATTTAAAGGATGGAAGGGAACTGCTAATCGTCCCATTATTTGGGCTACAAAAACCACTCCAGAATTATCTTATTTCGAAGAAACTGCTCGAAATTATATAGCTCTTGAAAATAAGTCTGGTGCCAATTACATAGAGTGGAAGGGGACTGTAGAAGAGTTTAAAGAGGCTGTTAAGAAGCTGACTGGTAAAACAACAGCTTCCTCAACTCCAAAGACTTCTAACCAATCAACAACGAGTCAAAAAGATGGCTGGTCAGGTTCGTCCTACTACCAAAATGGTACGAAAGTTACCAGCAAGTGGATTTTCGATAAGAACTATAATTCCTACTTCTACCTAGATGCTTCAGGTAATTATGTTCAAAATGCTTGGGTAGGAAACTACTACCTCAAGTCAGGTGGATATATGGCTAAAAGCGAGTGGATTTATGATAAGAATTATGGTTCATATTACTACCTAACGTCGGAAGGAAGTTACGCCCGTAATACTTGGGTGGGTAACTATTATCTCAAGTCAAACGGCAAGATGGCTAAAGGTGAGTGGATTTATGACAGTAACTACAGCTCTTACTATTACTTAACATCAGAAGGAAGTTATGCGCGTAACACATGGGTAGGTGACTACTATCTCAAGTCAAATGGTAAGATGGCAGTCAACGAACGTACACCAGATGGCTACCAAGTTGATGGTTCAGGCAAATGGATCCGCTCTAAGGGAGCACATACAGCTAGCAGTTCACAAGCAACATCATTAGGAATAAGTCTTTACCATGTCAATGATGCTATGACCTATATCGATATTGCTCTACCTAGTACTCCATCTTCATCTTATCAAGTAGCCTATGATTTTGCCTTAATTGATGTAAATACAGGTAAGGTTTCTACAGATGCTCATTTTACTGCTACTTACAGTCCAAGTCTACGTGTTTTTCAAACTCGTCACTTCTTTAGTTCAACGCCAGATGGAAGTTATCTCTTTGTTATCAAAGGAAAAGGACAAGATGGTAAGGTATACGATGGACAATCGGTTGTCTTTCGTGTAAAGAATCATCGTTTTGTCGGATAGATGAAAGTTGCACTTTAAATAAAGATTAAAAATAAAGGAAATGAATAACATGAACAAAAAGAAATTATTAGTATGTGCTTTGGCACTTTCAACAGTCGGAGTATTGTCAACAATCGACACAGCAGGAGTTCTACCTTTTTCTAGTCAATTTGTTTCAGCGCAAGAACGAGTGGAGAGACGTGATTTAACAGCTGAAGAGAAAGCTATTGATATCAGGGCTGAGGTAGTTGATGACGATCTTTTAGTTCTAAAAGTAACACCCAAAGAAAACTTTAAAGGATTTCTCCGTGGAGGGAAAACTTCTTTACTTCCTGTAGTACATAATGCTGATACAGGAGAAGTAGTATGGGCGTATAAAGGTCCTGAGTATGGATCTATAGAAAAAGGTAAAGGATTTGAAGATAAATGGGTTGTTCCTCGTAGAAGAACTAAAAATGGTTCTGAGAAAATACCGGATGGACGATATTATATTCGATTATCTGCTCCAAATGCTTGGAGTTTAAAATCTTCTGTTTTAGGAAACTCTAATGTTTTTACGGTTAAAAATGGGAAGTTTGTAAAAGACGAAAACGGTTCAGCTACTCAGCCAGTGGAAAGTTCTAAATCAATTGAGACTAAACAACCTGTAGCAAGTACAGCTGCTTCATCAAGTAGAAACTCAGTTGAAATTCCTAAAAGCAATCAAAATTCAAAATCAAATCCTAATGGAATTCAATCTGGTTGGTCAGGTTCATCTTATTATCAAGATGGTAGCAAAGTTATTAGCAAGTGGATTTTCGATAAAAACTATAACTCCTACTTCTATTTAGATGCTTCAGGTAATTATGTTCAGAATGCTTGGGTAGGAAACTATTACCTTAAATCAGGTGGTTATATGGCTAAGAGTGAGTGGATTTTTGATAAGAACTATGGTGCCTACTATTATCTAACGTCTGAGGGGAGCTATTCTTACAGCACTTGGGTTGATAGTTATTATGTTAAATCAAATGGTAAGATGGCTAAGAGTGAGTGGATTTTTGATAAGAACTATGATTCGTACTATTATTTAACGTCAGAAGGAAGCTATGCGCGTAACACATGGGTAGGTGACTACTATCTCAAGTCAAATGGTAAGATGGCAGTCAACGAACGTACCCCAGATGGCTATCAAGTAGATGAATCTGGTAAGTGGGTTAAATAGAATAAAAGTAGTGAAAGGAATTAGCACAGGCTGATTCCTTTCTCTTAGATAAGGGAGCAATATAGTAATATGAAAAAGTTATTATTAGCAACAACACTTTCACTGACACTAGTTCTAGGAGGGTGTCAGTATCTACCTTGGAACAAAACTATTGAACCAGCATCCGAGGAAGTAGCAACTCCAGAGATAGATTACAGCAAATATAACAAGGTTTTGGATGACTATGAAAAAGTAGCGAAAGGAACCTTGCCGAAAGGTATAGATGTCAATCCCCTAGCTAGTCAAGTGAAGTCTTCTCAAGGCTTTTATACAGATGTAGTTTATCACAAGACGGATTTGAATAATGATGGAGTCGATGAACTCTTGCTTGCTCTTGAAATGAAGAGTGGCGAAAAGAGTTTACTTGATATTCGTACGCTGAAAGACGAAAAGGTGATTCGTTTGACTGATCAAGAAAATCGTTTAGACCAGATTGGTGAGAGAATGACAGTCGGTATCTTGCCAGATAATTCTCTGCTCTATCGTGGAGCTGGTACAGCAACGAGTCACATCTATGCTCACTACCAATTTAGTGAAGACGGACAGTCTTTGGTAAAGGGTAAGGAGGCTCAAGAAGTAGCAGATCTTGGGGTCGGTTCTCCCATTTCTTTAGATACTTTAAGCTGGAAGTCAGTTTCAGATAAGATTCTTGGCGGAAGCAGTGAAGCCAAGAGTACAGATGAAGCCAAACCAAGCGTAGATTACAGTCCTTATAACAGCATTTTGAAGGATTATGAATTTATTTTAGACCATAAGGCAGAGGTTAAGGATAATATCAATCTAATTGCTAATGTCTATGCAGGGATGTCAGAACGTAGTCAAGCTTTTACCTATGCAATGGTTGATATGGATAAAAATGGCATTGATGAATTGATTATATCTTCTAAAAATGGTAGTGAGATTTTAGATATTTTTACGCTCAAAGATCAGAAAGTCATTCGCCTCACCAATGCTGAAAATAAAATGCAGATGCTTGGAACACGCTTTAAGGCCTATCTCCTAGAAGATGGGAAACTTTATACCCAGTGGAATCCGTTTGCAGGAGATCCACAAACTATTTATACCATTTGGAAATTGAATAGTAGTGGGGACAAATTAGAGAAGGTTAAAGAAGCTAAGACAGAGGATGAAGTCAGTCCTGGTACTAGAATGAATCTATCTAGCCTGACTTGGAAATCTGTAACAGAAAAATTTGCTGAAACAGCATCTTCGACTAACAAAAATGTTTCTAGCAAAATGGATATTAATGCCATAAAAAATGGAGATTTCTCTAGTATTGAAGGAAAATGGAGTAAAGGAAATGGTGGAGAAGACTTAGTTTTTAGTAAGGATGGGCTAGTGGCTCCAGAACAATTTACAGTTGACCTTGCAGAATCAGAAATAGTCAATGATTTTCTACGAGCTCGCTATTCAGGTCCATCTTTTGGAGTCTTTATTCAATTCATACCAGCAGGTGTTAGAATACCTGATGAGACATCAATGGATGGATTAATATCAGACGCTTCGGATATTAGTAAAGATAGAATCATCTATCGTGCTTCATTTCCAGTACATAATAAACCAGAACAATTCTTATATCGTGTAGACTAGGAGTGAAACAGATTGATTTAATTAACAGCACCTCACGCACATGGGAATGCTCAATCTTTTTCTACTGAGTCAAATAAGATTTTCCCAAAATCCATTGACAAAAGCCAACATTTTTTGTAAAATAAGAATCAATTAAATACCAACACCGAATGAAGTTTAATAGAAGTGGGGAATCGTTTGATTTTCCATGACTGTAAATGGACGGAACTCTGGAGAGACCGTAAAGGCACCGAAGGGGCAAGGCAGGCAACTGCTCAAACTCTCAGGTAAAAGGACAGAGCTAGGATAGACCGCTTTTTAGCATTTATCTAAGCATTCCAGAGTACATGTATCTTGCATGTGCTCTTTCTTTTGGGGTTGAAAAGATAGGAGAAGGAAATGTTAGAATTGCTTAAATCAATCGATGCTTTTGCTTGGGGACCGCCCCTCTTGATTTTATTGGTCGGAACAGGGATTTACCTAACGGTCCGTCTAGGACTCTTGCAGGTTTTGCGTCTGCCCAAGGCCTTCCAGCTTATTTTTATCCAGGATAAGGGACATGGTGATGTATCCAGTTTTGCAGCTCTGTGTACAGCCTTGGCATCAACCGTTGGAACAGGGAATATTATAGGAGTTGCGACGGCTATCAAGGTTGGTGGACCAGGAGCTCTATTTTGGATGTGGATGGCGGCTTTCTTTGGAATGGCTACCAAGTATGCGGAAGGACTCTTGGCCATCAAATACCGCACCAAGGACGACCATGGTGCGGTTGCGGGAGGTCCCATGCACTATATCCTTCTAGGAATGGGAGAAAAGTGGCGACCACTTGCTGTTTTGTTTGCAGTAGCAGGAGTATTGGTTGCTCTCTTGGGGATCGGAACCTTCACTCAAGTCAACTCGATTACAGAATCCATCCAAAATACAACGACGATTTCACCAGCCATCACAGCTCTCGTCTTGTCTGTCTTTGTAGCGATTGCAGTCTTTGGCGGACTCAAGTCTATTTCTAAGGTTTCAACTACTGTTGTTCCTTTTATGGCTATCATTTATATTTTGGGAACTCTTACAGTTATTTTCTTTAATATCGGAAAAATCCCTGACACAATCGCTTTAGTCTTTACCTCAGCTTTTAGTCCCCTTGCTGCGGTAGGTGGTTTTGCTGGTGCTAGCGTTCGGATGGCTATTCAAAATGGTGTGGCGCGTGGTGTGTTCTCAAATGAATCTGGTCTAGGTTCTGCTCCCATTGCAGCTGCTGCGGCTAAGACAAATGAACCAGTAGAGCAAGGTTTGATTTCTATGACAGGAACCTTTATTGATACTCTCATTATCTGTACTCTGACTGGTTTGACCATCTTGGTGACTGGTGTTTGGAGTGGTGACTTAAATGGGGTTGCCTTGACTCAGTCAGCTTTCTCAACAGTCTTTTCACACTTTGGACCTGCTCTCTTGACCATCTTCCTTGTACTTTTTGCCTTCACAACGATTCTAGGTTGGAACTACTACGGAGAACGCTGTTTCGAGTTTCTCTTTGGGGTTCGCTTTATTTGGCTCTACCGTGTGGTTTTTGTGCTCATGGTCTTGCTGGGAGGATTTATCGAGTTGGATATGGTTTGGATTATCGCAGATATTGTCAACGCCTTGATGGCTCTGCCAAACTTGATTGCCCTCTTAGTCTTGTCGCCAGTCGTTATTGCTGAGACTAAAAAGTATTTTGACAAATAATGAAATCACACATTGCGTGTGATTTTTTTGCCTATAAATTTTTTTTATCAAGCTGATATATAATATATATTATGCAAGTGATTGGAAGTGTGATAAACTAATACTCAATGAAAATCAAAGAGCAAACTAGGAAGCTAGCCGCAAGCTGTACTTGAGTACGGTAAGGCGACG
>NZ_VMLH01000113.1:0-6133 GCF_013276595.1 Streptococcus sp. 10824 | reverse complement strand
TTCGAAAATCTTTTCAAACCACGTCAGCTTTGCCTTTCCGTAGGTATATGTAACTGACTTCGTCAGTCTTATCTCCAACCTCAAAACAGTGTTTTGAGCAACCTGCGGCTAGCTTCCTAGTTTGCTTTTTGATTTTCATTGAGTATAAAAACCTTCTCATAAGCTTTTTTATTTTAAAGAAGAATTCACTCCTTCATCTGACTCTCTGCATCAGCCACAACTTGCTCTAAACTAGTCTGACCAAGCTCTGCCTCCATGGCCAGCTGGATTCTCTCCAATTTTTGATCCAAAACATCATGAATATGAGCTCCAACTGGACAATTTGGATTTGGATTGTCATGGAAACTGAAGAGTTGACCAGTCTTACCAAGACACTCAACCGCTTGATAAACATCTAAAAGACTAATATCCTTGAGATCCTTGACAATCTCTGTTCCCCCTGTTCCACGCGCCACTGAAATCAGCTCTGCCTTCTTCAACTGGGACAAGGTTTTTCTGATAATGACAGGATTGACCCCGACACTAGCAGCCAGAAAATCACTGGTCACCTTGCTTTCCTTCCCCTTGAGGGCAATGATTATCAGCATATGAGTCGCAATGGTAAATCTACTTGGAATTTGCATGCTCTTCTCCTTTTTACGAGGCTACCCTGCCTCTACTCTTCTTTTTCTTTTATTATACCCTTTTTAGTTGTAATGTCAATCGTTACCACCTTTTAACCAGTCGTCTAACTCCCGATCGTAGCCCTCTTTCTGGGCCAATTCTCTCAGAAATTCCTGATGATGAGTATGGTGGATCCCATTGACCAGACTTTCATAGTAAACCTCAAAATAGGGAAGTTTGAGGTCTTTAGCCAGCTGCAATTCAGCTGCCACATCGTAGTCTACCCGTCGGAAGTCCATATCTACCAAGCCCTTGCCATCAAACTCTAAAATCATATACTGGGCTCGCAAGTCCTTCCGTAACTGGGCATCTAGAAAGAAAGGCTGGCCAATTGAACCCGGATTGACAATTAATTGCCCACCAGTCCCGTAACGAAGCAACTGCTGGTGAATATGACCATATACAGCGATATCACAAGGCGGATTAGTCACCAAGCGGTCAAAATCCTCTTGAGCTCCAGTATGAATCAACTCTCTCCCCCAGTTCTTATCAGGTAGATGATGGCTAATTCCCACCGTCAAAGCCCCAAACTGACGATGAAGCTGGAGTGGTTGATTGTGGAGCAATTCGATTTCTTCTAGGGAAATTTCCTCTAAAACATATTGGCACTGGCGCAAGAGATAACGTTGACTGGGACGAGTACTATCCAATTCCTTGCGGACACCATGCCAAAGACTGTCTTCCCAGTTTCCCAAAACTCTAGCCGTAATCGGTAGTTGAGCCAACAAGTCCAAAATCCTTCTGCGTCCTGTCCCTGGCATGAGAATGTCTCCCAAAAGCCAGTATTCATCCACTTCTAGCTGCCGAGCATCTGCCAAAACAGCCTCTAAAGCAGTGGTATTTCCATGAATATCTGAAAGAAGAGCTATTTTCGTCATATTCATCTCCTCGTTTTTTCTCTTGCAATAAGTATAACATAAAAAGTCACAGCTAGAGAAATCTAGCTTTTTTTGATATACTAGATAAAGATATTAGACAAGAGGAAACGAATGACCCCGAATAAAGAAGATTATCTAAAATGTATTTATGAAATTGGCATAGACCTGTATAAAATCACCAACAAGGAAATTGCGGCTCGCATGCAAGTCTCTCCCCCTGCCGTAACTGAAATGATCAAACGGATGAAGAGTGAAAACCTCATCCTAAAGGACAAGGAATGTGGCTATCTACTGACTGACCTCGGCCTCAAACTGGTCTCTGAGCTCTATCGTAAGCACCGCTTGATTGAAGTTTTTCTAGTTCATCATTTAGACTATACAAGTGACCAGATTCACGAGGAAGCTGAGGTCTTGGAACACACTGTCTCTGACCTGTTCGTGGAAAGACTAGATAAACTGCTAGGTTTCCCTAAAACCTGCCCCCACGGAGGAACTATTCCTGCCAAGGGAGAACTCCTCGTTGAAATCAATAACCTGCCACTAGCTGATATCAAGGAAGCTGGCGCCTACCGCCTGACTCGGGTGCATGATAGTTTTGACATTCTCCATTATCTGGACAAGCACTCACTTCACATCGGTGACCAGCTCCAAGTCAAGCAGTTTGATGGCTTCAGCAACACCTTCACTATCCTTAATAAAGATAATGATTTACAAGTGAATATGGACATTGCCAAACAACTCTATGTCGAGAAAATCAACTAATTTCTCAAGTACCCCAACCAACCCTGAAAGTTTGATTTTCAGGGTTTTCTTATCTATTTTTTATATCAAACACGATAGTAAACGCTTCCATAATCCAACTAAATATTGTATAATAATTATATAAACTATTCCGTCACTAACAGAGGAAAAAAGGAGGGCTTATCATGAAAAAATCATCTTCATCAAAACCATTCAACTTCTTGTCATTGATGGAATCATGCTGGCATTTTTGACATTTAAAGAGGGACTTACTTGGGATTGGATTTTGATTTACAGTGGTTGGCTCATTTTCTTTCATCCTGTGCTGTTTACCTATCTTTCTAACCAGCTTTGTGACCACTTTAGTCAACTCTATTCCCAGATTAGACCGAGATTCTGGCGCTTTGCCTTACAAATCCTTCTATGGGATATCCTGATAATTCTCTCCTTGATATGTTTAAGTGGTACCCCACTTTTCCTTCAGGGGACTCTCCTCATCCTAGGACATCTCATCCCTTCCTATCGCACCTGCCAAATCCTGAAACAAGACTTTCCCCAAGCCTATCAAGCACCGATTTCTTTTGGAGTATTTTATGATAGATGAGAAAAACCAAGCCGGCTGGGCTTGATCTTTCTTATCTATTTTTAGTATCTAGGATAATGGTAACTGGCCCATCATTGACCAACTCAACCTGCATATCCGCTCCAAAAATGCCTGTCTGAACGGGTATTTCTTGCGCTAATTTTTGATTGAATGCATCATAGAAGTCTGATGCCCTATCAGGCTTGGCTGCACCTGTAAAGGCTGGACGATTGCCTTTCTTAGTATCCGCAAAGAGGGTAAACTGAGAAATAGAGAGGATTTCTCCTTCAATATCTTTGACAGACAGGTTCATCTTGCCTTCTGCATCTGAAAAAATCCGCATGTTGACAAGCTTTCTCACAGCATAGTCCAAATCTTCCTCTTGGTCCTCTGGTCCCACACCAACCAGCAATAAGAGGCCTTGGTTGATTTTCCCCTGCAACTGACCTTCGATACTCACTTGGGCTTTTTTAACCCGTTGAATAATGATTTTCATAATAGCCTTTCTAGTAAGAGCTAGGACAATTAGCCGTTGGTCCGTTTAACAGAATAAACCTCTGGTACGCTCTTAATCTTATCCACAACCGTAGTCAGCGTCGAGAGGTTGGCAATACCGAAGGACACATGAATATTGGCAAATTTCATATCCTTGGTTGGTTGGGCGTTGACTGTTGAGATATTCTTAGTTGTGTTTGAAAGAACTTGCAGTACATCGTTCAATAATCCTGTACGGTTGAGGCCATAAATATCGATATGGGCCATATACTCCTTATTTGAGCTAGAGTACTGGTCTTCCCATTCCACATCAAGGAGACGTTGCTCGTAGTTTTCTTGAGCACGCAGGTTCATACAGTCCACACGGTGAATAGCCACACCACGCCCCTTGGTGATATAGCCAACAATATCATCACCAGGAACAGGATTACAACACTTGGCAATCCGCACTAGGAGACCTGAGGCTCCTTCAATGACCACACCCCCCTCATGCTTGACCTTGAGGGTTTCTTTATTTTCAACCTTGACCTCGCCACCTTTGACAAGTTCTTCTGCCTCAGCCTTGGCCTTGGCACGTTCTTCTTCACGACGTTCCTTTTCAGTCAAACGGTTAAAGACAGTAATAGCACCGATTTCGCCAAAACCAATAGCCGCAAAGAGGGATTCTTCTGTCTTGTAGCTGGTCTTTTGCAGAACTTGATCCATGTGGCGCTTGTCCATAAATTTATTGGCTACATAGCCATTTTCTTGGAACTGGGCCATCAACATTTCACGACCCTTGTTGACAGACAATTCCTTATCTTGGTTTTTAAAGAACTGACGAATCTTGTTACGCGCCTTGCTGGTCTTGACCATGTTGAGCCAGTCACGGCTCGGTCCAAAGGAGTTGGGGTTGGTGACAATTTCAACCTGATCCCCTGTCTTGAGCTTGGTTGTCAGTGGAACCATGCGACCATTGACCTTGGCACCAGTTGCTTTTTCCCCGACTTTTGTATGGATTTCGTAGGCAAAGTCAATCGGTCCTGAATCTTTGGGAAGGGAACGAACAGCTCCATCTGGGGTAAAGACGTAAATCTCCTCAGCCAGATAGTTTTCCTTAACAGAGTCCACAAATTCCTTGGCATCATCAGCCTGGTCTTGGAGCTCTATCATCTCCTTAATCCAGTTCATCCCAATAGCCGATTCCTTGCTGTTAACCTGCCCCTTAACGCCTTTCTTATAAGCCCAGTGAGCCGCAACCCCGTACTCAGCAACCTCGTGCATGGCTTTAGTTCGAATCTGGAATTCAATCGGCCCTTTTGGCCCATAAACAGTCGTATGGATAGACTGATAACCATTGGCCTTGCGGTTAGCGATATAGTCTTTGAAGCGGCCAGGCATGGGTTTCCAAAGTTCATGCACGTAACCAAGCATGGCATAGACATCACTTTGGGTATCCAAAATACAACGAATGGCAATCAGGTCATAGATTTCCTCAAACCGTTTTCTCTTATCCTGCATTTTACGGAAAATCGAGTAAATATGTTTGGGACGACCATAGATTTTCCCTTTTAAGTGACGATCTGTCGTATATTCCTCTAATTTTGTGACTACCTCATCCACCAAGGCTTCACGCTCTCTGCGCTTTTCCTTCATCATATGGGTAATCTTGTAAAACTCCGTTGGATTGAGATAACGGAAAGATAGGTCTTCCAATTCCCATTTGACACTGGAAATCCCCAAACGGTGAGCAAGTGGGGCATAGATTTCCATAGTTTCTTTGGAAATGCGCTCCTGCTTGTCTTTTCGAAGATGTTTCAGGGTTCGCATATTGTGCAAGCGGTCAGACAGTTTGACCAAGATAACGCGGATGTCCTCAGACATGGCCATGAGCATCTTGCGATGATTTTCAGCCAACTGCTCTTCGTGAGACTTGTACTCGACCTTGCCAAGCTTGGTGACTCCGTCAACAATCACGCGCACATCGGGACCAAACTCTCTTTCCAAATCGTCCAAGGTCGCATCTGTATCTTCCACCACATCATGCAAGAAACCACAAGCTACCGTTACAGCATCCAGCTTGAGTTTGGCTAGAATACCTGCCACTTGAATAGGGTGAATGATATAAGGCTCGCCTGATTTGCGGTATTGACCACTATGACAATCCACCGCATAGACCAAGGCCTTATGGACAAAATGGACATCCTCTTCCGTTAAATATTTTTTGGTTAAAGCGACAACTTCTTCGCCTGTTAAATTCACTTCTTTTGGCATCTCTACTCTCCAATTCTTCCTACCATTTTATCACTTTTTTAAGAATATGAAAACTAGATTGGAACAGAATAAGAAAAAAATAATTCTGAATTGCTTGATAATTCTGAATTATTGGTCCATAATATACTACGAAGTTAGATTTTAAACTTAGGTGATAGAAGGAGAGATAGAAGAACGGAAACCATATTGTAACCCAAAGACTTTTTGACTTCCCCAATTTCCCTGAAGATACGAAAGATAAACGTATCACATACACTGGTACCTTGACTGGATTTTGGAATTAATACTCAATGAAAATCAAAGAGCAAACTAGGAAACTAGCCGCAGGTTGCTCAAAGCACTGCTTTGAGGTTGTAGATAAAACTGACGAAGTCAGCTCAAAACACTGTTTTGAGGTTGTGGATAGAACTGACGAAGTCAGCTCAAAACACTGTTTTGAGGTTGTGGATAGAACTGACGAAGTCAGCTCAAAACACTGTTTTGAGGTTGTAGATAGAACTGACGAAGTCAGCTCAAAACA
>NZ_VMLH01000112.1:0-2360 GCF_013276595.1 Streptococcus sp. 10824 | reverse complement strand
TCGGAGGCACAAGCTGCCCTTGATAAGGGTGCTAATGCAACCCAAGCAGAAGTTGCTGCAGCCAAAGCAAAAGTGGATGCTGCCCAACAAGCCTTGGATGCAGCCAAAGCGAACTTGGTACCGCAAGCCGATAAGAAAGCTCTTGAAGCGGCTAAAGCGGAACTCGACCAAGGTATTCAAGCTGCTCCAGATACAAGTGGTAAGACACCAGACTCTGTCACAGCTTACAACAAAGCCAAGACAGAAGCTGAAACTGCAGCTCAGGAAGCACAAGTCGTTATCAACGACCAAAACGCCAGCGAACAAGCTGTTCAAGATGCTATTGCTAAGGTAACCAAAGCCAAAGAAGCTCTTGACCAAGCCAAGACTAACTTGACGCCAGCCGCAACCGAACAAGAAAAACAAGCCTTGACGGTTGCGAAGAACAACTTGGATACTCCAGCTACAACAACGGGTATGACCCCAGAGTCTATCGATGCTTACAACAAAGCTAAAGACGCTGCTCAAGCCCAAGTAGATGAAGCCAAAGCGGAGGCACAAGCTGCCCTTGATAAGGAAACTTTAGACAAGTCAGAACTAAGTAAGCAGACTCAAACCTTAGAAAATCTTTTGAGATCATTGACAGGTGTATCGAATCCTACCACAGATTCAGCACGTCTGGTTTTGGCAGAGGCTAAGAAAGCTCTTGCAGATGACAGTTTGACAGAGCAAGGGTTGCGCCATATCTTGCAAACAGTCAAAGATGCCATTGCTTCCCTAGAGTCCATTAAGGAAAGCCAGTCAGCAACGAAGGCTGGAGAACAAAAAGTTTCTGAGGCAGCACCAGAAGCAGATAAGCCTGTAGCCCAAACTCAAATCTCAGTAGGAGCTATTGTGGCAAGTATACTGGTTCTATTAGGTCTCCTCTTTTTCCTCCTAGCTCGTCGTAATAAAGAATCAGAACTCGAGAAATTAACCAAGGAATTAAGTAAACTTCTTAAGAACTTAAACCTTGAAACAGTGGATAAGGATGTCCTTAAAAAGTCTCAAGAAGAACTTCAAAATGCAGTTTCTTTCTTAGCAGATGAAAAAGGCTCTGAGCATACTGAAGCAGAGTTGATTGATAATCTTAAAGAGGTTATTGCTAAGTTGAAAGCAAACGCCTAATAACATATTAAAAGTCTCCAGATTAGGAACTATCCGTAAGTTCACTAATCTGGAGATTTTTCAATATACTTCGTTATTGGGCGGTTACAAATGAAATAAAGAATAGGACAAATTGATCAGGACAGTCAAATCAATTTCTAACAATGTTTTAGAAGTAAAGGTGTACTATTCTAGCTTCAATCTACTATAACAGAGTGACGCCATCACTGGGCTAATAGAGATAAAATAGACAATTGATTTAGGACATTTGTAAGCGCGTCATAACAAGGTATCTATCATTCATGGAAGACCTCCTGTATACTATTAGTAAAGTAAAACTATTGGAGGATATTTTAATGCCACAACCTATTGTTCCTGTAGAGATTCCACAATCTCGTCGTTTTGATTCTAAAAAGAGAAATGATATTCTGCTTAAAATTCGTATTGGCAAGCTTGAAGTAAGTTTTTTTCAATCTCTCAATCTCGAAATGATAGAAGAGCTTTTGGATAAGGTGTTGCTCTATGACAATTCATCTATTTAGCCTAGGGCAGGTCTATCTCGTATGTGGGAAAACGGATATGAGACAAGGCATTGATTCACTGGCTTATCTCATTAAAACCCACTTTGAATTGGATCCTTTCTCAGGTCAAGTCTTTCTCTTTTGTGGTGGACGTAAAGACCGCTTTAAAGCTCTTTACTGGGATGGTCAAGGATTTTGGCTACTATATAAACGCTTTGAGAACGGTAAGTTGACTTGGCCAAGTACAGAAAAGGATGTCAAAGCTCTCACACCAGAACAAGTAGACTGGCTGATGAAGGGCTTTTCTATCACTCCCCAAATAAATTCATCAGAAAGTCGTGATTTCTATTGAAATGATGCCTTTCTTTTTAGTATAATAAAGTTAGAAAACAAGGAGGGGAAGACGATGAAAGACTTATTAAAAATCATTCAACAACAGAGTGCTACAATTGATAGTCTCACCAATGAACTTACCCTTCTGCGTGAACAAGTGGCTTATCTAACGCAAAAGCTCTATGGAAAATCCTCTGAGAAAAGTGTTTGTCCATCTGGACAAGTCAGCCTTTTTGAGGAGGAAGTTTCATCTGATGAAGATGGAGATGTTCCCAGTTGAAAGAGAAGAAATCACCTATAAACGTAAGAAAGCTAAAGGGAAACGTCAAGCTCTTCTTGCCCAATTCGATTCAGAAGAAGTTCATCATCGCTTAGAGGATT
>NZ_VMLH01000111.1:0-753 GCF_013276595.1 Streptococcus sp. 10824 | reverse complement strand
CTTTTTTATGCTATAATTGAATTATAAAAATAAAGGAGTTTGCCATGATTGGAAAGAACATAAAATCCTTACGTAAAACACATGAATTAACACAACCCGAATTTGCCCGAATTATAGGAATTTCTCGAAATAGCTTGAGTCGTTATGAAAATGGAACGAGTTCAGTCTCTACCGAATTAATAGACATCATTTGTCAGAAGTTTAATGTATCTTATGTCGATATTGTAGGAGAAGATAAAATGCTCAATCCTGTTGAAGACTATGAATTGACTTTAAAAATTGAAATTGTGAAAGAAAGAGGTGCTAATCTTTTATCTCGACTCTATCGTTATCAAGATAGTCAGGGAATTAGCATTGATGATGAATCTAATCCTTGGATTTTAATGAGTGATGATCTATCTGACTTGATTCATACGAATATCTATTTAGTAGAAACTTTTGATGAAATAGAGAGATATAGCGGCTATTTGGATGGAATTGAACGTATGTTAGAGATATCTGAAAAACGGATGGTAGCCTAGTGGAAATCCAAGATTATACTGACAGTGAATTCAAACATGCTCTAGCACGGAATCTTCGTTCACTGACAAGAGGAAAAAAGTCCAGTAAGCAACCTATAGCGATTTTGCTCGGAGGGCAAAGTGGTGCCGGTAAGACTACAATTCATCGTATTAAACAGAAAGAATTTCAAGGAAATATTGTTATCATAGATGGAGATAGTTTTCGTTCTCAGCATCCACACTATTTAGAACT
>NZ_VMLH01000110.1:311-6889 GCF_013276595.1 Streptococcus sp. 10824 | reverse complement strand
TTGATTTCATATTACTATTGTATAATGCTTTTTTATTTTAGTCTAGTCTAACAATTCATACCTTTGTATCTCTTTTGTTGTTTCTTCTTTTTTATCATTATCAACCCCAACAGTCACAAAGTTTACTCCAATAAATATAACCATGTAAAACAATACCAAGGCAAAGCCCAAACCCTTTAATAACTTCATTTTCTTTTCTCTACTTTCTTTTTTTGTGTTAGTCTTTTTAGTTTATCTTAATTATATATACTCTTAAAACCCAAGGGGTAAAAATCCCCCCTTACAATCCTACCATTTCATCAAGCCAGCTAGAGAAATTGTCTTCCTTTGTATCTTCCTCATTCCATTCAAAATCTTCCAAGTATGTTCTATTAGTGATTAGTTTGACACGTTTGTTTTGGTATTGGGGATCTAAATAGAATAGGGGGTCTCTTCACTATACAAGTTAGCGAGGACCCGAACTCTTTTCCTATACTCTACTCGTTTTATTGGACCACTTTTTGAGACAATTCTAGTGTATATGTTTTATACAATTGATGGCAAGTTTGATTCTCTCCTATTTTAATCAAGGAAACACAAGGTAAGACAAGTCCTGACCAGATAGACTCTAGTATTTCCTCACGATTTGAATGTTCTTCTAACTTGGCAACAATCTGAGGAGCCATCTTATAGTAGGATTCAATTTCCTCCTGACCACCATCTTTAAAAGCTAGATAAGAATCCCTGAATTTTCGCAAAGTCATCAATTCATCACAGTCATCTGCCAATCCCTTGTAAGTTACAGCTGCTTCTGTCAAATAACAACCTCTTTGTTCAATCTGATAGTAAGCATCTGGTTCACCAAAAAATCCAGTTTTAGAGCGCACATATCTCTCTGCATCACTCCTACGTTGTAAAACAGCTACTTCTCTTCCCTTACGATATACAATAAATTCCATTTCTTTTACCTCTCTATCTTACAATATTTAATAATTCCTCGTAACTTGAAACCACATCATAGATGTGCTGATCACTAATCAATCCAGCTTGAGCTAACGCTTTAAAATGAGCACGCGCACAGGCAATTTTTGCTTGCTCAGCTTGTTTTAATTGAAGACTAGACATAGAGCCTTTCGTTTCTGCAACAAAATAGATATGTTTGACACTACCTTCACGGAAGGCGATTGCCCAGTCAGGGTTATAGTTCCCAAGCGGAGTCGCAATACTGAACTTCCCTGGTAGCTTCACATAAACACGAACATCCTCGTATTGTTCCAAAGATTCTTTAAAGGTCTTCTCCGTATTGGAATCAACTTTTACAAAATTGTAAATCCCTTTTTTGGATTCAAGTAAGTGATCATCTGATCTGTTAGCAGTTTCAGGATTGTCATAAAACAAGTCCATATCATACTCTTCATTTAACACATTATACTGGATATGCTTGATAATTTGACTCGCTTTTTGTTCATTAATGAGCTTTGAAACCTTAAGAATAAACTCTTCAGGATTTTGTTTAAACTTGTCAAATTGGTAGACATAGATTTTACTTAATATTTCCGCAACCAATTTACGAGTTAAACCAGTCTGTTCAGCAATTTCCCCTAGTAAATCATATTTGGTCATAATCTGCGAATCCGTTAGATATTCTTGCTGACGATCATTCTCAGCTACTGTGAGATGGAGACCTTCTTCCTTACTCATCTCAGTAGCGCTTGCTTGAGTTATATGAAAGCTTGGTTTGCTAACGACTAATTTCTCATTGATATAGTCAACCGAATGTTTTACCAATTCCGCATCATCAAACTCTACTTGGTAACTCGTCTTACGATTGATTTGCTTCCAGAGATTTAAAAATTCTTTTCGGGCAATATTTTCTTGATTGACCTCATTTGAGAATTGAATTACCGCATTATTGGCATTTTCAATTTCATACTGTCCAGCATGATAAACGCTCTCCAATATCTCTACCAGCTTATCCTCATAACCTGCTAGTGTTTCAGACAGTTGTAACTGATGATTTTCTTTTGTAGTAAAATATTCTGCAGTCAATTGCCCTTCACGGTCTATATAGCCTTGTCGAATCAAATCAAAATGAATCGAATCTGCTTGTTCCTTGGTAATTCGTATTGTTTGACCTTCTTGATTCGTTAGAACTTTATTCGTAAAGAGAGTAACATCCACTTTTACAGGACGTTCTGCTAAGAGTTCTTTGATTTCTTCTTGTAGACTTCGAGCAAATTGATCATAACTTTCATTTGCAATTACTGTCAGTTTATTGATTTCATGAACATCATTTCCTAAGAGTTCAAAATCCTGACGAATTCCGTTTTGGTCAACTGCTAAACGCATACCACGACCGATTTCTTGACGTTTTCGAGTCTCTGCTGAAGATTGCTTCAGCGTACAGATTTGAAAGACATTAGGATTATCCCATCCCTCTTTTAGAGCTGAGTGAGAAAAGAGGAAACGAACTGGCTCTTCAAAGCTCAATAAACGCTCCTTGTCCTTCATAATCAAGTCATAGGCATCAATGTCATTTGAAAGATTATTTTTCTTTTCACTGGCAGATTTATAGTCCACAAAAATGGTCTTATCTGACTTCTTCACTTTATCTACCGAAAAGTAACCGGCATGAACTGAATTTCCTTCAAGATTAGCCTCCAAATATCGACGATAAGGAGTTGGTTCCTGTGTTCGGATAAACTGGTTTACTTGATTTCGATATTCTTCTTCAAAAATCTGAGCGTATTCACCATTATAGGCATCATTATGTTCATCATATTGTTTATACTTGGCCACTTCATCGATGAAAAATAGGGATAATACTTTAATTCTTCGATTGTACAGTTTACTTTCTTTTTCGAGATGACTTTTTATAGTTTCTCGGATTTGAATTCTTCTGATGCTCGACTCATCCACTTCCCCTATCACTTCACCAACATGAAGTTCTTGCGTCACGCCAACTTGAAGTTTGTTCTCCCTTGCATCAAAGTGACTAAGGGTCATTCCTTTATAAGCAGATAAATTCCCTGATTCAGCGTATAAATCAAAGGGTTCTTCCACTACCTTCAATTTCCTTTTGACACCTGACTGCGTTTTTACTTCAAACTCAATTTTTGCTTTGGGGGCTCCTGTTTTTTGTGGAATGATTTCTTGTAGATATAGATATCCTTGTGTCCCGGTCGTCCCAGTTTGCTCAATAGCCTTAACTGCAATCTTCTTCACTAATTTTTGATTGTAAGCATCCATGGCATCCAATCTATAAACCATATCATGCTTTTCCTTATGGGTAGCCGAATAACGTAATGTAAACAATGGCTTGAAATCTTTTAGTCTTTCCTTTGTCTGTTTCCCTTCAACAGACTGAGGTTCATCAATAATCATAATCGGATTCATAGCTGCCAAGACGTCAATTGGACGACGCCAACGGAAACTTTCCTGTTCAGAATGAATCCGTCGCGCATCTTTGCCTTTTGCATTAAAGGCTTGAGAGTTGATGACCATAATTTGAAGGTCTGACGAATTGGTAAAACTATCCAAATCACCTAAACGTGAAGAATCGTAGACAAAATAGCGTGGTTGTTTGCCATACTCCATCTGAAAGTGGCTTGACATAATTTGTAATGACTTGAGAACCCCTTCACGAATGGCTACACTTGGAACGACAATGACAAATTTAAGCCAGCCATACCGTTTATTCAACTCCATAATTGTACGGATATAAGTGTAGGTCTTCCCTGTTCCCGTCTCCATCTCTATTGAAAAATTATAAGCTTCTCTTCCAGCAATCATATCAATAGAAAGACTATCAGAAGGGCGTAAACCATAGCGAGTTTGCATGGCATGAACATTTTCTCGTACACTTGCTTGACTCAATTGAATCGGTGCATTTCGATAAGCATCTAAAACCAAATCTACCTCATCTGACTTGAGACGACCTGGATCCGCCATATACTGAACTCCAGTATGTTTGGCTTGCCCTTGAAATAAATCTGCAATGGCACTCACCGCATCCAACTGAAATTGTTGTTTTTTAAATTGTAGTTTCATAATTTATTTTCTTCTTTAGAATTTATTACTTTTAAGATAAAACCAAATACCAGATAAGAACTAATGGAATCAATAAATATTGAAACCAAATAATGATTTTATTCCAACTAAAATCATATCTCTTGATAAATTGCTCAATATAAATAAAGGCATTTTTCAGCCAACACTTTTTCTTATCATCTTCACTTGTCTCATCTGTTACTTTAGATTCCTTGTCAGATTGCGAATTGCCTTGACCATATTTTTTCTTCTGATACTTTTTAGCACACTTATGATCATAATCTGAATGATTTTCATTTCCTCGTAAACTAATTTGATACCTTGACATTATCTGTTGGTATTTTTTAATTTTTTCATCATCACTAAGTGATCTTTGGAAAATAATTGATTTTAATTCAAGTAAAAAGTCTTCTAATTCCAACTGATGATAATGTAGTTTCAGAGCTCTCTCATTATAATTCAACTTAGCAACAAAATTCTGGACAAGCAAAGAATATATGGAAAACAAAGCCGACAAAGCTAATCTATCTTTATTTTCAGCATATTCGTACAATCTTTTACTCGTATTAATCCTAGCTGAACGCACAATATCTATCGAATTGCATTTTAAATTAATCTCATAGTCTATATCTCTATCTTTAAAATCTAGAATTTCGCTCACATTACACCACCTTCACTTTTGTATGAGGTGATAATTCTTTGAAGATTTCACTTACGTTAATCTTATCTGCTGAATTGGCAAATGAACTATCACGGAAAACAGCACGGAGTGGTTGTGCTTGAGCGATATGATGGATAACTTCTTCTGATATTTCATCTTCAAAACAAGCCATAAGTGATCCTTGATCTACATCATAAACTTCTGCGCCTGCTACTTTCTCCAAGTCAATGGCTAGTGACAGTTCCATTCCCCATGTCAGCATCACTTGGAAAAGTAAGTCAAGGCCAGTACGTCCTTCCTTGATATTGGATACACTATCAAATAGTTCTCCCTGGATAAATTGATTAGGTCGAGCTGAAACATCTTTGAAATTAGAAGAGTCTAACTTATAAGCCTTAAATCCAAAGTCCTGCTTGCCAACCAACTCAGGATACTCCTCCTGAATCTTGGCAGCAGCACGACGAATCCGCTCACGTGAAATCTGATCAATAGTTTCATAACCTGCTTCTTTAGCAGCAGACTTATCAGCTACTTCTTCATCCAAAGTACATAAGATAAACTTACGATTTCCACCATCTTCAGCATTCAGTTGCATAACTGCGTCTGCCGTAGTACCAGAACCACCGAAGAAATCAAGAATAAGGGCGGTTTCTATACTTGCACCTAATCCTAACAAATTTAATAATAGTTTTGTCGGCTTAGAAAAATCGAATACTCTAAAATCAAATAACTTCTTAATTTCAGTATTGGCACGTTGATTTGTTCCAAACTCTACATTCCAAAAATCATTAGATAGTTGACCATTCTTCATTGCATCACTTAAATATATCTTTGTTCTTGGAACTCCTCCATTTTCTGGCCAATGAATTTTGTCATCTTTTAAAAGTTGGTGAAAATCTTTTTCCGAAACCATCCATGGTCCCATAAGTACTTTTCCAGCAGGACTTAGAATTTCATAATTAAACCTTCCTCGAACTTCATCACGTAGGATGCCTCTCCCATATTTTCCTTTTAAATCTTCATAAGCATATTCTTTCTTAGCTGTATCTGAAAGTGGTAACCGTCCATATGTAACTCTAGAATAATCCTTTGAATACACATATATATATTCTTTTACTCTAGCAGCTTTACCTATATTAGGCTGATTATCACTTCTTCTCCAAGCAATCGTTTGAACGAGATTCTCCTCCCCAAATATCTCATCACAGATAGCTTTCAGGTTAGCTTGTTCATTATCATCGATAGAAATAAAGATAACACCTGAATCCTTGAGGAGATTACGTGCTAGGCGGAGACGTGGATACATCATATTGAGCCAGTCTGAGTGATAACGGGCCGAAGTTTTTTCATTTTTTGTGAGCCCAATTACTTGGCGTCCTTCTTCATCCAAAAGTTCCATCTCTTCCTTCAACTCTTCGTCTGTTTTTTGGAACTTATCAGAGTATACAAAGTCTTTCCCTGTATTATAGGGTGGATCGATATAAATCATATCGATTTTTCCTAGATAGGATTCTTGTAAGATTTTCAAGACTTCTAAATTATCTCCAGTAATAAAGACATTTTCACTGTTTTCAAAGTCAACACTTTCATCAAGATCTGGTCTTAAGGTTTTGGTAGTTGGTCGCCCAGCTTCTGCAATAGCTTCACGCTTTCCAACCCAAGTAAACTCATAGGATTCTCGACCATCCACAATTTCCTCTGATAAAAACTGTTTAAGCTTCTCAAAGTCAATCGCAGGATGTAATCTGCCGTATTCATCCCTCTTTTCCGTCAGAACTTCAGGAAAAAGTTGACCAATTTTTGAAATATTATCTGTAAAAACATCTTTGGAAGTGAGAGTTAATTTCTCAAGTCCAGACTTTTCACCTGTGTGCTGTGCTGTGCTGTG
>NZ_VMLH01000110.1:0-254 GCF_013276595.1 Streptococcus sp. 10824 | reverse complement strand
TGCTGTGCTGTGCTGTGCTCATGGTAGTATCCTTTCTTAGCTTTGTCAAGCTTTTGTAATTTTAATTTTATAAAAAATTAAGTTGGCTTATCCTATCTTTGTAATGCTTCATTTTTAATACATTACAGCTTCATTTTATCAAAAATAAGGATTGAAATCAAAAGAGTTCTCTAATCTCAATTTCTGATTTTTCTTTATATTTATACTCTTCAAAAATCTCTTCAAACCACATCAACGTCGCCTTACCGTATATA
>NZ_VMLH01000011.1:0-21887 GCF_013276595.1 Streptococcus sp. 10824 | reverse complement strand
AACTGACGAAGTCAGTAACTATATCTACAGCAAGGCAAAGCTGACGTGGTTTGAAGAGATTTTCGAAGAGTATTAGTGATAAATCCATTATACAGTAGCAAACTTAATTTATCCACTCTGCTCCTCAACTGTCAGTTTTTGGTCCTGAATTGTTATTTGAGTAACTCCTTTTTCCTCATAAAATTTTCTTCCTCTAAAATTTCTGGAAAAAAGCGAATAGTTTCAGACAACATTTTTTATAAAAAACAAGTTCATCTGTCATTTCAAGAAGGAGTAATCCTTTATCTACTAATGGACGGAACGGAATTCAACCGCTTGTCCCATATGTTTTCTAAGGATTATATAGTAAAATGAAATAAGAACAGGACAAATTGATCAGGACAGTCAAATTGATTTCTAACAATGTTTTAGAAGTAGATGTATACTATTCTAGTTTCAATCTGCTATATCTATTATGCACACCCCTATAGGATCTAATGAAAATCACAACAGGCTCATTCATAGATGGTTACCTCAGGAAACTAAGAAAACGACTACAAAGGAAGTCGCATTCATCGAAAAGTGGATGAACAACTATCCTAAAAAATGCTTGAACTACAAGTCCCCCAGAGAAGACTTCTGGATGGCTTACTTGAACTTGAAATTTAGCAATAATTCATTCACCATCTAACTATATTTAATAATTATTTCAGAACTGATTAATATTAAAATTAACTAACGATTCAAAAGATTCATACTAGACATAAATTACGTCCATCAGAGAGACTCTTATTATTTTTAGATTTTAGTCTTTCTAGCTTCAGAACACATCTAAACTTTAGAGAAGATGACTATTCGAAAGCTCGAATGCCTCAAAATTATATCAGATAAGCTATTCGAACTTAGAATGCTTTTAAATTTATGGAATTGCGATTATTCGAAACCTAGAATGCATATAACCTTTAGTTGACAGACCTATTCTAAGTCTCGAAGGCCTGTATTCCCATCTATTTCTCATCAAAAACACTCATTCCCCCTTTCTCCTCCAAAATATGGTATAGTAGAAATATACTATCTATGAGGAGTTTACATGTCACAGGATAAACAAATGAAAGCTGTTTCTCCCCTTCTGCAGCACCTTATCAATATCTCATCGATTGCCGGTGGGGTTGGGAGTTTGATTTTCTGCATTTGGGCTTATCAGGCTGGGATTTTACAGTCCAAGGAAACCCTCTCTGCCTTTATCCAGCAGGCAGGCATCTGGGGGCCACCCCTCTTTATCTTTTTACAGATTTTACAAACGGTCGTCCCTATCATTCCTGGGGCCTTGACCTCGGTAGCTGGGGTCTTTATCTACGGTCACATCATCGGGACAATCTACAACTATATCGGTATCGTGATTGGCTGTGCCATTATCTTTTATCTGGTGCGCCTCTATGGGGCCGCCTTTGTCCAGTCTGTCGTCAGCAAGCGCACCTATGACAAGTACATCGGCTGGTTGGACAAGGGCAATCGTTTTGACCGTTTCTTTATCTTTATGATGATTTGGCCCATTAGTCCAGCTGACTTTCTCTGTATGCTGGCTGCCCTGACCAAGATGAGTTTCAAGCGCTATATGACCATCATCATTCTAACCAAGCCCTTTACCCTCGTGGTTTATACCTACGGTCTGACCTATATTATCGACTTCTTCTGGCAAATGCTTTGACACGTAAAAAATCCGTTTGGTTTCCCAAACGGATTTTGTGCTTTATTTTGAAACTTCTTTTGCAAGAACAAAGTTCCCAAGTGTGGCAGAACCATTTCCTGCTACTGCTGGAGTAACGATATAGTCACGCACATCTGGCACTGGTAGGTAACCATTGAGAAGAGCTGTAAATTTCTCACGGACACGGTCCAACATGTGTTGTTGAGCCATGACCCCTCCACCAAAGACAATCACGTCTGGGCGGAAAGTCACTGTCGCATTAACCGCAGCTTGAGCGATATAGTAGGCTTGGACATCCCAAACAGGGTTGTTGAGTTCAATGTTTTCCCCACGAACACCTGTACGAGCTTCCAAACTTGGACCAGCTGCATAGCCTTCCAGACATCCCTTATGGAAAGGACAAACACCCTTAAACTCTTTTTCAATATCCATTGGATGTCTAGCAACATAATAATGACCCATTTCAGGATGACCCACACCGCCGATAAACTCACCACGTTGGATGACACCTGCACCGATACCTGTACCGATTGTGTAGTAAACCAAGTTTTCGATACGACCACCAGCATTGTTACGGGCAACCACTTCACCATAAGCAGAGCTGTTTACGTCTGTTGTGAAGTACATTGGCACGTTGAGGGCGCGACGAAGAGCCCCAAGCAAGTCCACATTTGCCCAGTTTGGTTTTGGAGTCGTTGTGATAAAGCCATAAGTTTTTGAGTTTTTATCAATATCAATCGGACCAAATGAACCAACTGCAAGACCAGCAAGGTTATCGAATTTTGAGAAGAACTCGATGGTTTTATCGATTGTTTCGATTGGAGTTGTTGTTGGAAATTGTGTTTTTTCTACAACGTTAAAATTTTCATCACCGACAGCACAGACAAACTTTGTACCGCCCGCTTCCAAGCTTCCATATAATTTTGTCATGATAAACCTCTTGTTTTTATTTTCTTTATTATAGCATATTTCGAAAGTCTAAATTTCTCTATTTTTTAGATTTTCCTCTGTAAATCTTACCATTCAAGCAAAAACGAACAAACATGTCATTTGTTCGTTTTCACATTAAAGAGGATTGATTAGATTTTCACTTCGATCACAGCATCCCCCTTAGCAACTGAACCTGTTGCGACTGGAGCTACTGAAGCATAGTCAGCTGTATTTGTAACGATAAGCATTGTTGTATCATCAAGTCCAGCTGAAGCGATTTTGTTTGAGTCAAATGTTCCAAGAACATCGCCAACTTTAACCTTATCACCTTGAGCAACTTTTGCTTCAAAACCGTCACCGTTCATAGACACAGTGTCAATACCAACGTGGATCAAAACTTCAGCACCATTTCTTGTTTTCAAACCAAAAGCGTGTCCTGTTGGAAAGGCAATTGAAACTTCAGCATCAGCTGGTGCATATACCACTCCTTGGCTAGGTTTCACAGCGATACCTTGTCCCATAGCTCCACTTGAGAAGACTGGGTCATTGACATCAGCAAGAGCTACAACATCACCAACGATAGGAGTTACAAGTGTTTCATTTTGAAGAGCTGCTGGAATGTTACCAGTTGTTTCTTCTTGGACCAAACGTTCTGTCTCTACTTCAGTAGCAACTTCTTTTTCATCCTCATAACCAAACATGTAAGTAAGAGCAAAACCAAGGGCAAATGATACAGCTACCATAAGAAGGTATTGGACAAGTTGTCCGTTACCGATGTAAAGCATTGTACCAGGGATGATGGTGATACCATTACCAGTACCAGCAAGTCCAAGGATTGAAGCCAATCCACCACCGATTGCACCAGCAATCAATGAAAGGAAGAATGGTTTACGGAAGCGCAAATTCACCCCGAAGATAGCAGGCTCTGTAATACCGAGGAAGGCAGAAAGAGCAGCTGGGAAAGCAAGTGTTTTTAGTTTTGGATTTTTTGTTTTAACACCAACCGCAACAGTCGCAGCACCTTGAGCTGTCATAGCAGCAGTGATGATAGCATTGAATGGGTTAGCATGGTCAGCAGCAAGCAATTGCACTTCAAGCAAGTTGAAGATGTGGTGCACACCTGACACGACGATCAATTGGTGAACCCCACCAATCAAGAAACCACCAAAACCAAATGGCAAGCTAAGGATCGCTTTTGTAGCGATAAGGATGTAGTTTTCAACGACATGGAAGACTGGTCCAATGACAAAGAGTCCAAGGATAGACATGACCAAAAGTGTCACAAATGGCGTTACTAAGAGGTCGATGACATCTGGAACAACCTTGCGGACAGCTTTTTCAAATTTAGCTCCGACAACTCCGATGATGAAGGCTGGAAGAACGGAACCTTGCAAACCAACAACAGGGATGAAACCAAAGAAGTTCATGGCTGTTACTTCACCACCTGAAGCGACTGCCCAAGCGTTTGGAAGTGAGCCAGAAACAAGCATCATACCAAGAACGATACCAACGGCAGGATTTCCACCGAATACACGGAAGGTTGACCACACAACCAAACCTGGTAAGATAATGAAGGCTGTATCTGTCAAGATTTGAGTGTAAGTTGTCACGTCAGCTGGAAGTGTCATTCCAAGAGCAGTCAAGAGACCACGCACACCCATGAAGAGACCTGTCGCTACGATAACTGGGATGATTGGAACGAAAACGTCACCGAAAGTACGGATAGCACGTTGGAACCAATTCCCTTGTTTAGCAGCTTCTGCTTTCATGTCATCTTTAGATGATGTTGACAAACCAAGTGCAACAACTTCATCGTACATTTTGTTAACGGTACCAGTACCAAAGATGATTTGGTATTGACCTGAGTTAAAGAAAGCACCTTGAACTTTTTCCAAATTCTCAATTACTTCTTTATTGATTTTCCCCTCATCTTTGACCATGACACGTAGACGAGTCGCACAGTGGGCAACACTGTTGACATTTTCACGTCCGCCCAAGGCATCGATGACTTTTTTTGCAATTTCCTGATTGTTCATTTGCAAAAATCTCCTTATATAACATTTTGTTCTTGTTTGAAAGCGATTTTATTCGCCCTTACGACTATTATTTTATCATGTTTCAGAAATATGTCAAGCGTTTTGCAGAAAAAATGTTCTATCCACTTAGTGGGCACGCTTTAGATTGATTGTTTTTGATTATTTTATCAGATATTCCTTGAAAAAATAAGTTTGAAATCTTAGTTGAAAAGGTTTTTATTTCATTATCTTTCATATTTTCGTGAAAATTTGATTGATTTCCTGAATTTATTTTATGACTAACGTTTGACAGTTTTTTCTCTTTTTTAACATAAAAGACTTGCTTTTTTAACCGAAAACGGTTACTATTAAAAGTAATAAGATTTTTGGAGGAATAAAATAAATGGAATGGACAACTGAGCGTCGTTATAGACCCTATGAAGATTGGACGCAAGAAGAAATTCAAAATATAAAGAAAAATATAGCACAATCTCCATGGCATACTCATTACCATGTTGAGCCAAAAACAGGACTTCTCAACGACCCAAATGGCTTTTCTTACTTTGATGGCAAGTGGATCCTCTTTTACCAGAATTTTCCTTTTGGTGCAGCCCACGGTTTGAAATCTTGGGCACAGCTAGAAAGTGATGATTTGATTCACTTTAGAGAAACTGGAATCAAAGTTTTACCAGATACTCCATTAGATAGCCACGGTGCCTACTCTGGTTCTGCCATGCAGTTTGGCGATAACTTGTTCCTATTTTATACAGGAAATGTTCGCGATGAAAACTGGATCCGTCACCCTTACCAGATTGGAGCTTTGATGGACAAGGATGGCAAGATTACCAAGATTGACAAGATCTTGATTGACCAGCCAGCAGACTCTACTGACCACTTCCGCGACCCGCAAATTTTTAATTTTAAGGGTCAATACTATGCCATCGTCGGTGGACAGGACTTGGAGAAAAAAGGCTTCGTCCGTCTCTACAAGGCTGTTGACAACGACTATACAAACTGGCAAGCTGTTGGCGACCTTGACTTTGCTAACGACCGCACTGCCTACATGATGGAATGTCCAAATCTGGTCTTTGTAGGGGAACAACCTGTCCTTCTCTACTGCCCACAAGGATTGGATAAGAAAGTTCTAGACTACGATAATATCTTTCCAAATATGTATAAGATCGGGACTTCCTTTGACCCTGAAAATGCTAAAATGGTAGATGTATCTCAACTTCAAAACATGGACTATGGTTTCGAAGCCTATGCAACTCAAGCCTTCAACGCTCCTGATGGACGTGCTCTAGCTGTTAGCTGGCTTGGCTTGCCTGATGTTTCATATCCATCTGACCGTTTTGACCACCAAGGAACCTTCTCTTTGGTCAAGGAACTCACTATCAAAGACGGCAAACTCTACCAATACCCAGTCGCAGCTATCAAGGACCTTCGTGCTTCTGAAGAAGCCTTCTCAAACCGTGCCCAAACTAAGAACGCTTACGAACTTGAACTCAACTTGGAAACTAATAGCCAGAGCGAGATTGTCTTACTTGCTGATCAAGAAGGCAAGGGACTTTCCATCAACTTTGACCTTGTAAATGGTCAAGTAACAGTGGATCGTAGCCAGGCTGGAGAACAGTATGCCCAAGAATTTGGAACTACTCGCTCTTGCCCTATCGACAATCAAGCTACTACTGCTACGATTTTCATCGATAACTCTGTCTTTGAAATTTTCATCAATAAAGGAGAAAAAGTATTTTCTGGTCGTGTCTTCCCACATGCGGACCAAAATGGGATCCTCATCAAATCTGGAAACCCAACTGGAACTTACTATGAATTAGATTATGGTCGCAAAACTAACTGATGTCGCCAAACTTGCAGGCGTCAGCCCTACTACCGTTTCTCGGGTTATCAACAAAAAAGGGTATCTATCTGAAAAAACCATCCAAAAAGTCAATGAAGCCATGAGAGAATTGGGCTATAAACCCAACAACCTGGCTCGTAGTCTGCAAGGAAAATCGGCTAAGTTAATCGGCTTGATTTTCCCCAACATTTCCAACGTTTTCTATGCAGAATTGATTGATAAGCTGGAACACCAACTCTTCAAAAATGGTTACAAGACCATCATCTGCAACAGTGAGCACGATTCTGAAAAGGAACGCGAATACATCGAAATGTTGGAAGCCAATCAGGTGGACGGCATCATTTCTGGTAGTCACAACTTGGGAATCGAAGACTACAATCGTGTGACAGCGCCGATTATTTCCTTTGACCGAAACCTATCGCCAGACATCCCTGTCGTCTCCTCTGACAACTATGCTGGTGGGGTTCTTGCTGCCCAGACCTTGGTTAAGACAGGTGCCCAATCTATCATCATGATTACAGGGAATGACAATTCCAATTCACCAACTGGACTACGCCACGCTGGTTTTGCATCTGTACTCCCCCAAGCTCCTATTATCAATGTTTCCAGTGACTTTTCTCCCGTCAGAAAAGAAATGGAAATCAAGAATATCTTAACTCGACAAGAGCCAGATGCCATCTTTGCTTCAGATGACTTAACTGCTATTCTAGTCATTAAAATTGCTCAAGAACTGGGCATTTCTGTCCCTGAAGAGCTCAAGGTCATCGGCTATGATGGTACTTACTTTATCGAAAATTACTACCCTCAATTGGCTACCATCAAGCAACCTATGGAAGAAATTGCCTGCCTCACTGTTGACCTCCTCTTGCAAAAGATCGAAGGCAAGGAAGTCACCACAACTGGTTACTTTTTGCCAGTTACTCTTTTACCAGGAAAAAGTATTTAAATACAAGAAAACTCAGACCGAATTCGTCTGAGTTTTTATGATCTTAAATTTTCTAGGTAGCGCTGGGCTGTCTCTAGGTTAAAGGTTTTATCTGCGATGAGGCGCTCGACTAGGGGAGCAACTTCGGATTCACTAGCACCTGCGAGAAGTGCCAAAGATTTAGCCTGCAATTTCATGTGGCCTTGCTGAATCCCTGTACTCACCAAGGCTTTGAGGGCCGCAAAATTTTGAGCAAGACCGATGGACACGATAATCTGGGCTAATTCTCTGGCAGAAGGATTTCCTAGTAGATCATGACTGAGAGCTACACGTGGGTTGAGGCCGATAGAGCCACCCTTGGTCGCTACAGGCATGGGTAAGGTCATCTCACCGACCAATTCTTCTCTTTCAAGATCCAGCGTCCAGCGACTGAGACCTTGATAGCGCCCGTCTCGACTAGCAAAGGCATGAGCCCCCGCCTCAATGGCACGCCAGTCATTACCAGTGGCAATCAAAATGGCATCAATACCGTTAAAAATCCCTTTATTGTGGGTAGCCGCTCGATAAGGATCAGCTTGCGCAAACTGACTAGCCAAGGCTATCTTCTCTGCAATTTCTCGTCCTTGCTCCTTTTGGCGGATCAAGTAGCGAAAGGCGATGCGACAGCTTGCAGTCACCAGAGAATCAGTTGCGTAGTTGGACAGGATTCCCATGAGACTCTGTCCCTGACTGAGTTCTTCTAAGACTGGTTTCAAGGCTTCCAGCATGGTGTTGAGCATATTGGCACCCATGGCTTCCTGGGTATCGACATGAATATAAACAACGAGAAAGTCTGGTTCGCCTTTTATCTGCTCGACATGCAGATCACGCGCCCCACCTCCACGTTTAACGATAGAAGGATAGGCTTGATTGGCAAGTTCTAGGAGCTCTGCTTTCTTGCTAGCAATCTTCTCTTGCGCTTGTTCAGGGTCAGCAACTTGATAAAGGGCTACCTGTCCAATCATCTGGCGCTCATGAACCTGAGCAGTAAAGCCACCTGCTCGCTTGATGATTTTACTAGCATAGCTGGCCGCAGCAACCACGGACGGTTCTTCTGTCACATAGGGAACTGTGTATTCCTGACCGTTAACGAGAACCTCTGGGACCAGCGAATAAGGCAGAGAAAAAGTTCCCACCACATTCTCACTCAGCTGGTCTGCCACAGTTACACTCATCTGTTCATCCTGCTCTAAACTCTCTTGCCTCTCAGGACTAAGGAACGCCTGAGCTTTTAACAGCTCGTGGCGCTCTTGGTATGATTTTTTAGAAAATCCATTCCAACTTATCTTCATTATTTTTCAACCTTGCTATAACGGCGTTGGTGGTCAACAATTTCAACCAAGGCAAAATCTTGATTTTCATAGCCAGCAAACTGAGCAGAATTTGTTTCATCTAAGTCTACTTCTTCAAAGAAGACTTTTTCATAGTCTGCAACAGATAAGGCAGTTCGTTGGTTGAGCTTGTTCAAGCGGTCTTTATCCAGATAAGCTTCATAACCTTCAACCAATTCACCGCTGAAGAACTCAGCTACAGCACCACTTCCGTAACTATAAAGGGCGATTTTATCCCCAGCCTTCAAGCTATCTGTATTTTCCAAGAGAGACAGAAGCCCAAGGAAAAGTGAACCTGTGTAGATATTCCCCACCTTTTGACTGTAAAGAATAGACTGGTCAAAATGCTTTTGCAAGAGGTCTTTTTTCTCTTGAGGCAGGCTCTTATCCATGATTTTTTTCAAACCTTTTAAGGCTAATTTAGGATAAGGCAAATGGAAACAAACAGCCGCAAAATCATCCAAAGTAAGCTGGTAGCGTTTTTGATATTCAAGCCAAGTCGTTTTCAAACTATCCAAATATTGTTGGGTAGAATAGACACCATTTACATAAGGAGTTGTCGAGTAATTTGGACGCCAAAAATCCATGATGTCACGGGTTTGAGCAACATTGTCATTATTAAAGGCCATCATGCGTGGATTTTGTGTAATCAACATGGCCACACTGCCGGCACCTTGAGTTGGTTCTCCTGGAGTTTCAATACCGTACTTGGCAATATCACTGGCAATGACCAAGACCTTGGACTCTGGAGAATTTTCCACATGCAATTTGGCATAATGAAGGGCAGCTGTCGCTCCATAGCAGGCTTCTTTAATCTCGAAACTACGCGCAAAGGGCTGAATACCCAGCAAGCCATGCACAAAGACGGCTGCAGCCTTACTCTGGTCAATTCCTGACTCGGTCGCCACAATGACCATGTCAATTTCTGCTCTTTCTTGCTCAGTTAAAATAAAGTCACTAGCACTGGCCGCCAAGGTCACGATGTCCTCAGTTAAGGGCGCAATACTCAATTCCTCGAGTAAGAGTCCTTTGCTTAATTTTTCAGGGTCAATTCCCCTCGCTTCTGCTAAGTCTTGTAACTTCAAGACATATTGACTGGTCGCAAAACCAATCTTATCAATACCGATTGTCATATTTACCTCTGTTTTATCATTCATGTAAAAAATCGTTCGGTACTATTTTATCACAAATGGCAGTAAAAGAGATAAAAAAGACTTGATTCACCAAATCAAGCCTCTTATTGGTCATAATTTCAAAGAATGATTAGTTGCTAGAGAGTTCACCGATATAAGTAGCTTTATAAGCCCCATTCTCAGTTATCAGTTCCTGGAGGATTAAATTTCCTGAGTAAGTCCTTCCCATCTCATCTACAAATTCTTGATAAAACTGACTGGTCGGAATTTCTCTGACATCCTTATCAAATGTCTTGTCAAGTGTTTTACTAACCTTTTCGGCAATCAACTGATGCTCTTGTAATCCACTTTGAAACTCTGAACCCAAACTAGAAACCATGACTGGGATAAGCAACAAAGTCAGTAGACTTACAGACAATAAGGAAAATAGTGATTTTTTCATGATTTTTCCTCCTTTATATAGAGAGAATAGCATACATAGAAAGCCTTGTCACTATATTTATCTCATTTTTCAGAAAATTCTTTTATTTCTGTAAAGTCTACGATACTCGATGTGTTTTTATATAATGATACAGTCTGAGAATCACTGTTCCGCTAGCCATTCCAATGGAAATGACCAGAGCCAGCATAACAACTAATGTTGCACTTGCCAGCGCTTTATTATAGTCCCCTGTCACAAAAAAGGCAGTTGTCCGATAGGAGAGATAACCCGGAACCAAGGGTGCCAAGATTGCTAAGATAAAGACCACAGCAGGAGTCTTATAAAGAATACTTAAAATCTGGCTGACACAAGAACCTATAATGGCTGCAATAAAAGTAGCCACAATAACATTGGTCGGTTCCTTGAGCAAGAGATAGACTAGCCAGACAGCCATGCCCAAAATTCCTCCTGGTAAGAGCATGGACCGCTGAACATTGAGTACGATTAGAAAGGTAATAATAGCAAGAAGACTTGCTACTGCTTGTAATAAAAAGGTTATTAGTGTCATATTAGTTCATCAATACCAAGGCGACAGAAGTTCCTGCCCCTAAAGCAAGGGTAATGAGCAGGGATTCAAACATCTTGCTCATACCAGAGTTTATGTGGTTGGTCATAATATCACGAACCGCATTGGTCAAGGCAATTCCTGGAACAAACGGCATGACCGCACCAGCTATAATCAAGTCTGCCGTTGAAGGAAAGCCTGTGTAGCGAGCCCAAAACTGGGCAATCATTCCAAAGACGAAGGCCCCAGCAAAGGCTGTCACAAAGGGAATTCGGATAAACTTCTCCACATAGAGGGAAAAGGCAAAACCAAATAAGGTCGCCACTCCTGCCCCAAGTGCGTCGTAGATATTTCCACTAAACATAACCGAAAAGAAAGGAGCACTTAAGGTCGCAGCCAGAGTTACCTGCAACTTAGTATAGGGAAGGGGTTGGGCCTGCAAGGCCGTCAATTGCTTAAAGGCTGTTTCTAAATCAATCTGCCCCCCAACCAGCTGACGAGAAATCTGGTTCACATCGCAGACTTTTTCGATGTTATAAGAAGAGGAGGTCACCCGCTTCATGCGCGAAATATTGGTATTTTCAATAGAGAAAAAGATAGCGGCAGGCATGGCAAGGACATTGCAATCCACAATCCCCTGCGAATGCGCAATCCGAATCATGGTATCTTCTACGCGATGAATCTCTGAACCACTTTTAAGGAGAATAGTCCCCGCTAGCATAATCACATCGATGACGGCATTTAATTCTCTTGATTCTTCCATGCGTTCCTCCTTTTATCAACTCCTTCTATTCTATCACAAATCTGGAGTCAAAAAAAATCTTTGCCATGAAATCATGACAAAGATTGATTACTTATTTTGATTATCCATCTGATTTTAAGGAGTAGCTGAACTTGTTTTAGGTTTGTAGATTGAAATCTTGACCCTTGTCTTATTGAGGTCTACCTTTTCACCTGCTCTAGGACTTTGTTCAACAACCATGCCTTCTGCACTACCTGCAGGCGCTTTCGTCACTTCTACAACTTCTATATTGGCTTCCTTAATCCCAACAATTTGAATCAAATTGTTCTTAGTAAACTCCAAGCTGGAACCAATGTAACTCGGCATGGCAACACTTGTAACTTTTTTAGCTACTGTCAAGACGATTTGAGTAGGTTTACTCAAATCATAAGGGATACCTGCACCTGGACTTTGTTTCATAATCGTTCCTGGTTCGCTTTCGCTGGACTCTTCTTCCTCTATCTTAATCAAATTCTCAGGAACCTTCTTCTGCTTGAGTTCTGAGATGACTTCTGTAGAGTTCCGTCCAATATAGTTCCCTAATTGAATCGTCGTAGCTTTTTTAGCCACTGTCAAGACAATTTGAGTTGCCTTGCTTAAGTCATAGGTCGTACCTTCTGGTAGACTTTGCTTCATGACCGTTCCAGCCTCACTCTCCTTGGACTCTTCTTCCTCAATTTTAATCAAATTATCTGGAACTTTTTTCTCTTTTAATTCCGCAATGACATCAGAGGATTTCCGGCCGACATAATTACTAATTTGGAAGGATTGTTTGCCTGATGAGACAACCAAATTGATTTTCGTTCCTTCTTTTCGACCAGTTCCAGCGCCAGGATCTGTACGGATAATCCGCCCTTCCTCCACCTTTTCACTGGCCTCTGACTTCTCCTCTCCAATCTCAAAATTGGCTTTTTTGAGCGTTTCCTTGGCTTCCGCAACTGTCTGACCTGCCACATCTGGAATAGAAATGGTTGCAGGAGTTCTGGATAGTATCCAAATAAGAGAAGCTGCCACCAATACAAGGCTGGCCAAAAAAATCAGGTAACGCATCTTAAATCTACGTTTTTTCGGTGCTTGTGGTTGGTAAGTTTCCTCTGTCACAGCCTGGCTTGGTTTTTTGATTGGTTTGTGTTCTGTCTGCGCTTGAACCTTAGGAATAGATGTCAAGGTACTCTGGGAAACCTTCGGTAAGGTCTTGGTATCTGCCTTAGTCGCATCGTCAAAGATCAGCTTTGGTTCATTACGACGATTATAAGACAAACTACTAGACAAATCCACATACATCTCAGCAACTGATTTATAGCGATCTGTCAATTTCTTAGCAGTTGCCTTGATAACAACATTCTCCAAAGCCTGGGGCACAGATGGATTCTCAGCAATAACGGACGGCAGGGGTTTTTGGAAATGCTGGAGGGCGATGGTCACTGCACTATCCCCATCATAAGGGATATGGCCTGTCAGCATCTCATAGAAAATGATCCCCATGGCATAGATATCACTTTGTACAGTCGCCTTAGAACCACGCGCCTGCTCTGGTGACAAGTAATGAACGGAGCCCAGCATCGAGTTAGTCTGAGTCAGACTCGTCTCAGCAAAGGCTACTGCAATCCCAAAGTCTGTAACCTTGACAGTCCCATCTGGTGTCAAGAGGATGTTTTGAGGTTTCAAGTCCCTGTGAACAATCCCTCTGGTATGAGCCAAACGCATGGCGAGAAGAATTTGTCCCATGATACGGACGGCTTCTTCATTAGAAAGAGGATAGTGTTCCTTGATATAGCGTTTAAGGTCAAGTCCAGCCACATACTCCATAGCGAGGTACTGTTGACCGTCTTCCTCACCAATATCTGTTATCCGAACGATATGAGGATGGTCTAAATCTGCCATAGCTCTCGCTTCACGCTGAAAACGAGCTACAGCTATCGGGTCCGTCTGGTAGTTAGTCCTCAGAACCTTCACTGCCACTTCTTCCCCGTCTAGAATCAAATCTTTGGCTAAGTAAACATCTGCCATGCCTCCTCGACCAATCTGTTTGACAATCCGATAGCGTCCGGCAAAAATCTTGCCGATTTGGATCATTCTGCATCCTCCTCGTTCATAGAAACAAGGGCAACCGTAATGTTGTCTAAACCTCCTGCATTGTTAGCAAAACGAACAAGTGTCTCCGTTTTATCTGCTAAAGGAATATCACTGGTTACAATATCCCGAATCTCACTGCCTGAAATCATGTTGGTCAAGCCGTCACTATTGAGCAAGAGATAGTCACCTGACTCAAGGATCACTGTCCCAAAATCAGGCTGAATTTCATCTTTTTGCCCAATAGACTGGGTGATAATATTTTTTTGCGGATGAGCTTCTGCCTCTTCTGGTGTCAATTGACCAGCCTTGAGTAATTCATTGACCAAAGAATGGTCGCTCGTCAACTGATGGTATTCTTCTCCACGAATCAAGCCGATACGCGAATCACCAATATGAGCATAGATAGCCTGATTATCGATAATAGCAAGGACTTCCAAAGTAGTTCCCATACCTCTGTAAGCTTCATCCTGACCAAGCTGGTGAATCTTTTGATTTTCAATTTCTAGGTAATGGGCGAACCATTCACGCACTTCATTGACTGTATCGATTTGGGTATCAACCCAAGCTATACCTAGGTCTGTTACCGCCATTTCACTAGCGATATTCCCTGCGCGATGACCTCCCATCCCATCAGCTAAAATAATCATAGTACGTCCAGCTCTATTGACATAGTGGTTGACATAGTCTTGGTTATTTGTCCGTTTCTGACCAACATCTGTTAATAATGAAATTTCCATGTGTCAGTTCCTTCCTAATCCGATATCTTGCGAAATTGACTGATGAAGAATCCATCACTTCCATACAATTCAGGTGTAATGAGGATACAGCCGTCTTTCATGATATCCTTACATTCATGTTCTAGCTTTACCTGCTCGAACTCAGGATGACTTTCTAAAAACGCCTCAACGACTTGAAAATTCTCCTCTGAGACAATAGTACAGGTACTATAAGTTATTATACCACCTTTGCCTAGTGTTTGACAAACACTACCTAATATTTCTAGCTGAATTTCCTGTAAGGACGCGAAATCTGCCGTTTCTTTATTGTATTTGATATCTGGTTTTCGGCGCAAAAGACCGATTCCTGAACAGGGAGCATCCACTAAAATCTTATCAAATGAATCCTGACTAAAAAACTCATGCACCTTTCTGGCATCCAATTTTTGCCTTTGAACCCGATCTGCAACTCCCAGACGTTGAGCATTTTCTTGAATTAAGTCCAACTTGTGATCGTACAAGTCCAGAGCAGTAACCTGACCTGTCGTGAGATAAGAGGCTATATGGGCTGTTTTCCCACCCGGAGCCGCACAGGCATCAAGCACTCGCTCATCTCCCTGCAAATTCAAAGTTGGCGCAACCAGCTGACTAGACTCGTCTTGGATGGTTATAGTCCCTTCTGCAAACAAATCATGGCCTGCAAAATGCCCTTGCTCCTTAACCAGACCAGTGGTTGCTAAAAGGGAATTATTCGCCTCCAATAAGGCTTGGATTTCCTCTTTTCGGCTTAAATCAGTTACACGAATACTGGCCTTGTTTCGCACCAAGAGACTTTCAAAAATAGCTTGCGCTCGCTCCTCTCCGTATTCTTCCTTGAGCTTTGCAACTAGCCAAACCGGAAGGGAATAAGCGATGGAGTCACGCTTGTTTTTTCGTTTGATGCTAGCAATATCTGGCCAGCCTTCACGCAAGATACGGCGAAGGACGGCGTTGACCAATTTTTCACTGCCTTTTTTACGGACTTTGGCCAATTCCACTGCTTCATTGACCACAGCATAATCTGGAATCTTGTTCAAATAGCGGAGCTGGTAGGCACTCATGAGAAGAAGGACATAGAGCCAGTTATCTAACTTATCTCTGTCTTCGATAAAATGGGATAGGTACCATTCCAGAGTCAGTTTACGGGCTACCGTTCCATAGACTAGCTCGGTCACTAAGCCCTTGTCTGCTGCCGAAAGTTGACTTCCCTTGAGATGCTTATTTAAGGCGATATTTGAGTATGCTTGATTGATAAAAACATCCTCTAATACTGCCAGGGCTAAACTTCTAGCCGTTTCTACTTTAGTCACCAAATCGTTCTCCTACAGTCAATGTACGTCCAACTCCGTTGAGGAAGGAAGCGATGTCCATCTTAGGCTTACCAGCTGGCTGCACTTGCTTAAGAGACAAAGCTCCTTCTGCCGTTGCGACAATCAATTCTTTCTTGCCGATAGAGAGAATCTCTCCTGGATTTCCCTGACCTTCTACTGGCAGGGCTTCATAAATCTTAAAGCGGTCGCCCTTAAGGAAAGTATGGGCAACAGGCCAGGGGTTCATCCCTCTGATTTGGTTGAAAAGTTGACGATTGCTTTTAGTCCAATCCAACTTTTCTTCCTCTGGCTTGATATTTGGCGAGAAAGTAACCTGACTTGGATCCTGCGGTTCAGGTTTGATGTCACCAGCAATGTAGGCAGGCAAAGTATCCAAAAGCAAATCACGACCAACTAGCGCCAATTTTTCAAACAAGGTGCCAACATTGTCCTCATCTGTGATCGGAATACTACGACGAGAAATCATATCCCCTGCATCCATTTCCTTAACCATCTCCATAATGGTTACACCAGCTTCCTCATCACCTTGAATCAAGGCATAATGGATCGGAGCACCACCACGATGTTTAGGAAGGAGTGACGCGTGAACGTTGACCGCAAAGTCCATGCTATCAAGGAGTTTACTTGGGAGAAACTGGCCAAAAGCGGCAGTCACAATCCCATCTGCTCCTAGCTTCATAAGATCTTCCATCTCTGGACTTCCAGATAGTTTTTCAGGTTGGTAGATAGGAAGTCCTGCCTCTTTTGCAGCTTGTTTAACTGGGGTTTCCTGGATAACTTTTTTACGTCCGACAGCACGGTCTGGCTGGGTCACAACGGCTAGAATTTCGTAACGGTTATCTGTCAAAAGTCCTTTTAAGACTGTTGCTGAAAAGTCGGGTGTCCCCATAAAGATTAGTTTTGTCATATCTTCTCCTTCTTATAAAAATTGCTGTGGCTCATGGTCAATGCTGAGACGGAGCTCACTATTTTCCCTTTCTTGAGTCAAGGCCAAGACCTGGTTGAGGGTTGGTCCCAGCTCATCTTCTAAACGGTATTTAATTAAAATCTGGTAATGATAGAGGTTGTGAGTACGGGCGATGGGTTTGGGCGTTGGCCCGAGGATGTTACTGGTTTCAGACAAACCTGACCGCAAAATGTTCATGACTTCATAGGCACGTTTGACCACCTCTTCTTCTTTCTTGTGAGAAAGGGTAATGCCAATGGTGAAATAGTAAGGTGGATAGCCAAGTTGTCGTCTGATACCCATTTCATAAGCATAAAAGCCTTCGTAGTCCTGGTCTTTTGCAAATCGAATAGCGTAGTGCTGAGGATTGTAAGACTGAATCAAGACCTGCCCAGCTTTTTCAGCACGTCCTGCTCGACCTGCCACCTGAGTCAAGAGCTGGAAGGTTCTCTCAGAAGAACGGAAATCAGGCAGATTCAAGGCCGTATCCGCATTTAGAACACCGACTAGGGTCACATTTGGAAAATCCAATCCCTTGGCAATCATCTGAGTACCTAGTAAAATATCTGCTTCTCCTCGCCCAAACTGGTCAAGCAGAGCTTGGTGACTACCTTTCTTACGAGTCGTGTCCACATCCATGCGCAGAATGCGAGCCTGGGGAAAGAGTTCTGCTAGCTCGTCATAAGCCTTCTGTGTCCCTGTCCCATAGTAGCGAATACTGCGGCTCTTACAGTTAGGACAGACCTGAGGAATGTCCTTCGAAAAACCACAATAATGGCAGTTCATATTCTTGGTATCCATGTGCAAGGTCAAGGAAATATCACAGTTGGGACAAGTATCCACCGTCCCACACTCCCGACACATGACAAAGCTAGAATAACCACGGCGATTGAGCATGAGAACCACCTGCTCTTTTTTAGCCAGACGGTCCTGAATCGCTTCTAGCAAAGGAGGCGTAAAATTTGACGTCTCGTTTTGTCCGATATAGTCCCGAAAGTCAATCACTTGAACCTCAGGGATTCTAGCTAAAGGATTGGCGCGTTGGGTCAGACGTAAATGTTGATAAACGCCTTTGCCAGCCCGAGCACGGCTTTCCAGACTAGGAGTTGCTGAACCAAGCACCAGAGCCGCTTGATTATAATGAGCCCGTAAAATAGCCACCTCTCTAGCATGGTAACGGGGATTACTGTCCTGCTTATAAGTCGCTTCATGCTCCTCATCGATAATCATGACACCTAGATTTTTCAGCGGAGCAAAGATGGCAGATCTAGCACCAACAACAACTTGGGCATCGCCGCGTTCCACCTTGCGCCATTCATCATACTTTTCACCATTGGACAGGCCTGAGTGAAGAATGGCCACTTTCTTACCAAAGCGAGCAATAAAACGCTCCGTCATCTGCAGAGTCAAGGAAATCTCAGGCACTAACAAGATGGCTGTTTTCCCCTTATCCAAAGCTCCTTGGATTATTTGTAAGTAAACCTCGGTCTTCCCACTTCCTGTGATCCCTTGAAGGAGGAAGGGAGGCTGATGACTACCAATAGCACTCACAACCGCATCACGCGCCTGTCTTTGCTCTGGATTCAACTCCAAAGGCTGACTTGCTTCAATCCCTTCAAAATAAGCAGCCGAGCGTTGCACTTCCTTTTGGACTATGGACACAGCACCTTGTTCCACAAAAAAGTTGACCTGCTCCCGTGAGTAGGACTCTAACAAACTAGCCAAGGAAGCACTCTCAGGATGAGACAGCAAGTAATCTCTCAATTCCAACTTTTTCTTGGCACGCGCAGATATTTCAACACCTTCTAATTGAGCTAGATTCACCTCATACCAAGACTGGGTCTTGACCTTCTTTTGATCGACTGCCTGATATTCCAGACCAAGTAGGCCTTTTCTAGTCAAACGCATCATTTCAGCTTGCTTACCTAAATCCAGAGAAGAAAAGGCTAGTGAATCTTCAGAACCAAACAAGCGCTCTCGGTCTTCCTGACTCAGACCTTCCAGAGGATAGAGAATCTTGTCATAGCTAGAATTTAGAAATCCCGGTAGCATAGCCTTGAGAATAGAGATTTTGTAAGAAAATACAGATTTGCGGAGCTCCTCAGCCAGCCAGAGTTGTTCTTGCGTGAGAACAGGAGAAAAATCCAGTACCTCGGCAATATCTTTTAAATCTTGACTTACCCCTTCTTCATCCACTTGGGACTCCAAACCAAGAACAATCCCTTGAATCAGGCGATTGCCCTTACCAAAAGGCACATGAACCCGCATCCCAACTTCTAGCATTCCCTCAAATTCCTTAGGAATCTTGTAACTATAGGGCTGGTCCGTCTGCATCAAGGGCACATCTACAATAATATTGGCTATAACCATCTTCTCACCTCCTCCTTGTCAGTACATTCTTACAATAGAAAAAATAAGATTGAGTCCCCCCAACCTTAAATTTTTTCACCATCTTCTTTTTCTTTAGCGATTTGCTCTTTGATTTTCTTTTCTTCTTCTTCTTTGCGGCGTTTTTCTTCTTCGATACGGCGACGCACTGCTTCACGTTTCCCTTCTGGGTCTGGGTGAATGGTTACGTTTCCTGATTCGATTTCTTCTAGAGCGCGAAGAGTTGATTTTTCAGACTTGAATCCTTGAGTTGCTGGTGCACCTGCTTCCAATTCGTGGGCACGTTTTGCTTCCAAGATTACGAGTGAATATTTTGAAGGAACCTTGTCGAGCAAGGTATCAATAGAGGGTTTTAACATCATTTGCTTGTACCTATTTTCTAAATTTTATCGGGTAGTTGGAGACTTTGGTAACATCTCCTGATAGTGACCAATGACACGGTCCACACGGAAGTGCTCTGCTTCGATCACACGTTTGACACGCTCAGCAGCTAGGGGCACCTGATCGTTGACAATCGCATAATCATACTCACGCATGAGAGCAATTTCTTCCTTGGCTTTTTCGATTCGTTGGGCAATCACTTCTGCGCTATCTGTTCCACGACCTACCAAGCGGTCTTGTAATTCATCCAAATCTGGTGGTGTCAGGAAGATAAAGACAGCATCTGGAACCTTTTTCTTAACCTGAAGAGCACCCTGAACTTCAATTTCAAGGAAAACATCGATTCCCTTGTCCAAGGTTTCATTGACGTAGGTCAGAGGAGTTCCATAGTAGTTGCCGACATATTCTGCGTATTCCAACATCTGTCCTTGACGAATCAGCTCTTCAAACTCTTCACGAGTACGGAAGAAATAGTCACCACCGTCCACTTCTCCAGGACGTTGTGCGCGTGTCGTCATCGATACAGAGTATTGAAATTGATTTTCAGAACTCTCAAAAATCTCTCTTCTAACCGTTCCTTTGCCAACCCCTGAAGGACCAGAAAAAACGATTAGTAAGCCTCGGTCTGCCATTGTGTCTCCTTTTAGTCAGTCTGTGAAATAACATTTCTCTAGAATAATGGCAAAAAGCCAGATTATCCTTTACAGTCTTTCTATCTAGTGTAACAAAAAAGCAGTAATTTTTCAACTGCTCTTTCTTATTTATTTAGATGTGTTGTGATTCGAACGTGAAATATCGCTTTTAAAATATCTTCAGAAAATAGGTCTATACCATTTACAAATGAAAAAGAAAGGTTTATAATGTAATTGACATAATAAATTGTAGAATCAATTTTTTAAGGAGGTTAACATTATGCCTAACTATATTAAAGCGGATCAGTTTTTCTACCCACACGGAGTTCGTCGAGGTGGTTACTTGGAACTTGTGGACGGCAAGTTTGGAAAACATGTAGAGCAGATTCCTGAAGGAGCTGAGGTGATTGACTATACAGGTTATAGCATTGCTCCAGGACTTGTGGATACCCACATTCATGGATTTGGCGGTGTGGATGTTATGGATAATAATATCGAAGGAACGCTTCATACTATGAGTGAAGGACTCCTCAGCATGGGGGTAACGAGCTTCTTGCCAACAACTTTGACATCGACTTATGAGCAATTGCTTGCGGTAACTGAAAATATCGGTGCTCGTTATCAAGAAGCAAGTGGCGCGAAAATTCGTGGAATTTATTTTGAAGGGCCTTATTTCACAGAGAAATACAAGGGGGCTCAAAACCCTGCCTACATGAAAGATCCTCGCATGGATGAGTTTCGTGCTTGGCAAAAAGCAGCAAATGGCTTGCTAAATAAAATTGCTCTTGCGCCAGAGCGTGAAGGTGTAGAAGACTTTGTACGGACTATCACCGGAGAAGGTGTAACGGTTGCTCTTGGGCACTCAAACGCGACTTTTGATGAAGCTAAAAAAGCAGTCGATGCTGGAGCGAGTGTTTGGGTACACGCCTACAATGGAATGCGTGGGTTGACTCACCGCGAACTGGGTATGGTTGGAGCCATGTATCAATTACCTCATACCTATGCAGAGTTGATCTGTGATGGCCATCACGTAGATCCAAAAGCCTGCGAAATTCTTATCAAACAAAAAGGGACAGAAAACATTGCTCTTATTACAGACTGTATGACAGCTGGTGGATTGGAAGACGGTGACTATATGTTGGGAGAATTCCCAGTTGTCGTTGCAAATGGAACTGCACGCCTCAAATCGACAGGTAACTTGGCAGGTTCTATCCTCAAACTCAAAGATGGTGTGAAGAATGTAGTCGAATGGGGAATTGCGAATCCGCATGAAGCAGTCATGATGGCCAGCTTCAACCCAGCTAAATCCGTTCACATCGATGACGTCTGTGGACAAATTCGTGAAGGTTATGATGCAGATTTTATTGTTTTAGACAAAGATTTGGAATTGGTAGCAACCTATCTAGATGGTGTGAAACGTTATCAAGCATAAGAGAGAAGAGTCTGGGCAAAAGTCTAATTTGAGGAGAAAATCCAGTAATACTCCTTTGAAGTCAAAAAGCAACAAACACTGTCAACTATTTGTTACAACTCCATTAATTAGTATTCCACTTTCTAAAATCAGTATTTTGAGCTGTGCAATCCAAGTCTTCTAATTTGTTTTTTAATTTCTGTTTAGTATAAATTTTACTTGGGCAGTAGACCAACTTGGAGCGTTTACGAGTTGTTCCAGGCTCAGTTTAGCTTGTTTTCT
>NZ_VMLH01000109.1:0-11401 GCF_013276595.1 Streptococcus sp. 10824 | reverse complement strand
GAAGTCAGTAACATATATATACGGCAAGGCGACGCTGACGTGGTTTGAAGAGATTTTGAGTATAATCTTTCTCGAAGCGCTATTACCCCTTTTTTGTCCCCTGAAATCGAGTAGGAGCTAAGACTAGCTCCCTTATCTAAGTATCGGAATACGGCTGTTCAACTAAACTTTAGAAAGAACTTCTCCCCCTTCTCTCAGTTCACAGAAGCGTTTTATACATACCGTCCTATATTTCATGAACAAGACGTTTTCAGGCTAGCATCCTATCAGACAATCTATTTTAAAGATAACCGTGACTCAGGATCACTTCTATCTGTCGTTTTCTCTTTATAGTGATAGACCTCACGGGATAAGTCGTACATCTATCCTCGTTTATACAAGATATGAGGACGTTAAAAGGTTACAGTGAAAATAGGAAATCTTAGTACGAATTCAATTACTCTCGTGCTTTATGTACTACCTTTTTGGAATTTAGAGTTCTGAGCCCCCTTATCCACTATATACACCTTACTATCACGTTCCTGTTCGTAGAGCCACGATTTCGCTATCCCTTCCTCTGACGATTCTTATTTCCAGCGACAGACTTAAAACGGTCTATCCCCAGACCGTTTTAACCCGCTACCTCACGATAGTCAGGCTTGGGAATCGCTATTTGACTCGCCGAGAACTTTGACATCAGATATACTATAACAAAGTGAAATAAGAATCAAACAATTTAATTTTAAAATTCAAATCAATTGATAACAATATTTTAGAAGATATCCTGTGCTATTCCAGATTCAGTTTGCTATACATGCCCGTTGTACCACAAAATCCCGTGTCTGATGAGGCACGGGATTTTTTAGCTTCTTTACTGAGATGGATTGTCTTTTTTAGTTCGTGCCAATCTCAGAGCACGATTTGGATTGAGACGATTAAATAGTTCTTCCAATTTCTTTTCATTCCAAACATCTGCGGCGGAAACAAAATTGCCATCCGCATCTCGGAAAGATATCGGTTTATCTCCCATACTAGTCTCCTAGTCTACAAATTCAAATTCAAATTTACCAATGCGGACCAAATCCCCATCCTTAGCACCACGCGCACGAAGGGCTTCATCAACCCCCATACCACGTAATTGACGGGCAAATTTCATGACTGATTCGTCACGATCAAAGTTGGTCATATTAAAGAGTTTCATCAGTTTTTCACCGGAAAGTACCCATGTCGCATCGTCATCACGGCTAATTTCAAAGGCTTTCTCTTCCTCGTCAAATCCATAGTAAGCTTCTTCTTCCATATCGGACTCGTCGTAAAGCAAGAATTCTGGTGTCTTGTCTAACAATTCAGCTGTAGCATCTAAAAGTGTTGCCAGACCTTGCTTGGTCAATCCAGAAATTGGGAAGATAGCTGGTAACTCTTCAAATTCATCGTGGTTTTCAGCCAATTTTTTCTTGAATTCTTCAAGATTTTCCTGACTCTCAGGCATATCCATCTTATTGGCTACAATAATCTGCGGACGCTCCATGAGGCGAAGATTGTATGACTCCAACTCTTTATTGATTGCTAGGTAGTCCTCATAAGGATCACGACCTTCGCTAGCTGACATATCAATGATGTGAAGGATAACACGTGTACGCTCAATGTGACGGAGGAACTGAGTTCCCAAACCAACACCTTGACTAGCGCCTTCAATCAAACCTGGTAAATCAGCTACTGCAAAGGATTCACCTGATTGGGTGCGAACCATACCTAGATTTGGCACAATGGTCGTAAAGTGGTAGGCGCCGATTTTTGGTTTAGCAGATGTGATAACACTTAAAAGAGTTGATTTCCCTACAGATGGGAAACCTACTAAACCGACATCTGCCAAGATTTTTAGTTCCAATTGTAACTCACGTTCCTGACCTGGTTCTCCATTTTCAGAGATTTCCGGTGCAGGATTTTTTGGTGTCGCAAAGCGGATGTTTCCACGTCCACCACGACCACCGTGGGCTACAATAAATTCTTGCCCATGTTCAATCAAATCTGTTAAAACTTTGCCAGTCTCTGCATCACGGACAGTCGTACCTTGCGGCACTCGAACTCTGAGGTCCTCTGCACCACGACCATGCATCCCTTTAGTCATTCCTTTTTCACCAGAATCAGCCTTGAAATGACGGTTATAACGGAAATCCATCAAGGTACGTAGTCCTTCGTCTACAACGAAGACGACATTGCCTCCACGACCACCGTCACCACCCCAAGGACCGCCATTAGGGACATATTTTTCACGGCGAAAGGCAACCATGCCATCACCACCATTACCAGCCTTGACCTTAATCTTGGCTGTATCTAAAAACATACTCATTTTTTCTTCTCACTTTAAAAAAGGGCTGGGAAATCCCAGTCACTAAATTTTCTTGAATCTATTTTATAGATTACTGAGGGCACCAATTGCAGTTGCGAAAATTCCCAATAAACTTGCTACTAGCATGATAATCACGATAAACAAGGTTATTTTCTCAAACATAGTTTTTTTACGATTTCCATTATCTCCAAATGCCATTTTTATCTCCTTCGTTACATTCTATTTTCTATTATCTTAGCATGAATTGAGCTAGTTTTCAATAGTCACTTGCTACTGGTGCAATAATCCATAAAATGATATAAGCTACAATTCCCGCTCCGTAACAGCAAGCAAGAACACCCCATATTACGCGAACGATAGTTGGATCAATATCAAAATAATTTGCGACCCCAGCACATACTCCAGCAATTTTTTGATCACGACCACTTCTCATCAATTGTTTTTTCATAGCTATTCCTCTTTCTATTCTTCATGGTCTTTCCAATAATCTCTGATGCTGATTAACTGTGTTTTTGAAGCCTTCAGCATGCGTCTAGAGCCTTTTACGGGTACAGCAACCACCTGTTGTGGAAGATACAAAACTGTCTTAAAGATACGCTGACTGACCGTATCATCTTTGGCTAAATCTTTCTGGAAATTATTTGAAATAATAGCATCAAGATAAAATTCATGCACCCGTTTTCCAAAATTCTCAGCTGAAATCTCATACAATTTTTCTGATAAGGTATGCTCATTCATATCTGGCGTTGCAATCAGGGCTTCTAAAATGGCTCCAGCCAAATCATACTCGCCGTAATACAAGGTACCAAACATTTTATCACTAATAAGATTGTCCAGATACGGATTTCCGTGAGCAATAACAGGCGTTCCACTAGCTAAGCTTTCCAAGTAGGTCAAACCCTGCGTTTCACTTGTCGATGCCGAGATGAAGAAATCTGCCGCCTTATAATAAAGAGCCGTCTCACTAGGAGCAATCATCCCTGTAAAGACAACAGAGTCTTGAATCTCTAGTTTCTGAGCTTGCTCTTTGAGATCATCCAGATAAGGACCATCCCCAGCTACCACCAGTTTAACCTTGTCTTCTTTCAGAACTTCTGCAAAGGCTGCTAAAACTGCTTGAATATTTTTTTCATAGGAAATTCTCGAAAGACTCAGCAACATCTTTTCATCATCTTGAATCCCTAGTTTACTACGCAGTTCTTTCAAATTTTCTTGCTTGATTTCTGGACGTTCAAACTTGGCTAATTCAATCCCAGTTGGAATGACCCGTTTTTCAACCTTGACCTTATAGTCAGATAGTAAATCACGAACAATCTCACTCGGGCAAATAACCCCATCCACGTCATGAAGGAAACCTCTGACCAGATACTTGACCATACTCGGACGAATCAGCATTCCCTTAGCAATATAATGCACATAGTCTTCGTACTGGGTATGATAGGTATGGATAACTGGAATCTTCAATTCACGCGCAATCCAAATCCCCAACAAGCCAAGAGAAAATTCTGTCTGGGTATGGATAATATCTAACTGGTACTGTTTGGCAATTTCCAGTGCCTTGCTAAAACCTCGATAGGCAAAGCGGCGGTCCTTAAAAGCAAAGAAGGGAACACTTGGGATGCGGATAATTTGCCAATCTTCGTAGCGATTGACATCCTTATCTGTCGTCGTAAAGATAAAAACAGCATGTCCCTGCTTTTCAAGTTCTGTTTTCAAGGTTCGAATACTGGTCGCAACACCAGAAACCTGAGGAAAATAGGTATCTGTAAATAAACCAATTCGCATAGATTACCTCACTTTTTACTTTCTCCCTAAAGCGGCTTGTTTCTCATAAAAGTTCAACCAGATTTGTAACAGATGCTCTTCAGAATACTCTCTGGAAATATTCTTAGCCTTTTCTTTGAGATCTTTTAAGGCAGCAGGATTTGCTTGATATTCCAAAATAGCCTCTTTCATCTCTTCTCTACCCGCTGTCGCCCGATAATTTCCCTCCAAAATCACCTTATAGAGATCTAAATCACGCAACATAATAGGAGCCTCACAACTCGCAGCTTCTAAAATAGTCATAGGAAAGAGCTCATTGTAACTAGGCAACAAGAAAAGATCCGCTAGAGCATACAATTCGCGCATCCGCTCTGGCGATACAATGCCTGGAAACATCAAATTTTCAGGTGGATTTTCCATGATTTTCTTGTAGCGTTCATAACCATCTGTCATGCCACCAAAAGAGAAACCGCCAGCCCAGATAAAGGTAATCTGTGGCAATTCCTCAGCCAGACGGATAAAATCATCAATCCCTTTGCGTTTCTGAACTTGACCAGCACCTACTACGATAAACTGATTGTCACTAAGACCTAGCTCTGTTCGCAGTCTGACTACCTCTTCTTGTGGAAGTGGATGCCATTTTTCCTTGTTTACAAAGTTAGGAATATAAGTCACTTTTTCACGTGGAATACCAGCTGCCACCAAATCCTCGATAAACATCGGATTGACCACCACCAAGTGCTCCATCCGGTTGTAAAAAGAAAATACATAGCGTTTCACAATTCCCTTTAAGAAAAATGGAATTTTCAAACTTCCCTCAAGTGTATCAGGCAAGAAATGCACATAGCCAATCTTTCTCCCTGAGCGTTTCTTTTGGAATGTTGATAAATAATAGGGGAAATCAATTGTATGAAAGTGAGTCACATCTGCCTCTATTGGAAGATTTTCTGTAACAATCAATTGGTCCTTTGCATCTCGGTGAAGAAGACGAACTAATTCACGGTAAGCACCTGAAACTCCTTGTCCTGCTACTTTCTCACTTGAACTCAACATATTGATGCGTAATTTCTTTTTTTCCATAACTACTATTATATCATTTTCTTTGAATAAAATCAGCAAAAGAAAGGAGAGACTAGAGGAAAAGAGGGGGAAATTTCCTCACTTTTCCAACGGTCTCTCACATGCTTTTATATGTTCACTTAATGCCTAGGGCAATGCGTGCATAGCGACTCATTTTTTCAACTGTCCAGGCCGGATACCAGACTAATTTGACCTCAGTATCCGTTACTTCTGGAACCTCTGTCATGGCATCATAAATCTGATCCGTCAAAAGGTCTGCTAGAGGACATCCCATAGTTGTCAAAGTCATATCAATCTCTGTTTGCCCTGTGTCGCCGTCAAAACGAATCTCATAAATCAAACCAAGATTGACAATATCGATTCCCAACTCAGGGTCGATAACTTCTTCCAAGGCTGATAAAATTCGTGTTTTGATATTTTCAATTTGCTCTTCTGTATAAGCCATATTTTCCTCACTCTTAGTCTTCAATAAAATCACGAAGCGGTTTGCTACGACTTGGTTGGCGTAGTTTTCTCAAAGCCTTGGCTTCAATCTGACGGATACGCTCACGAGTGACATTAAAGACTTTACCCACATCTTCAAGGGTGCGCATTTTTCCATCATCTAGTCCAAAACGTAGACGCAGAACATTTTCTTCACGGTCTGTAAGAGTATCCAAGACCTCATCCAACTGCTCACGCAAGACGATACGAGTTGTATAGTCCACTGGATTTTCAATCACTTCATCTTCGATAAAATCCCCAAGGTGGCTATCATCCTCTTCACCGATCGGTGTTTCAAGGGATACCGGTTCTTGGGCAATCTTCAAGATTTCACGAACCTTATCAGGTGTCATATCCATACGTTCAGCGATTTGTTCTGGCGTTGGATCCTGTCCCAATTCTTGAAGGAGATTACGCTGTTCACGAACAAGCTTGTTAATCGTTTCAACCATGTGAACTGGGATACGAATAGTACGAGCTTGATCCGCAATAGCACGAGTGATTGCTTGACGAATCCACCAAGTTGCGTAAGTTGAGAACTTGAATCCTTTAGAATAGTCAAACTTGTCAACCGCCTTCATCAAGCCCATATTTCCTTCTTGAATCAAGTCAAGGAACTGCATACCACGGCCGACATAGCGTTTGGCAATAGAAACAACCAAACGAAGGTTGGCTTCCGCAAGACGTTGTTTGGCTTCAATATCACCAGCTTCAACAGCTAGTGCCAATTCTTTTTCCTCTTCATTGGTCAAGAGAGGAACGACCCCGATTTCTTTCAAGTACATACGGACAGGGTCATTAACCTTAGCCGAAGTTGAACCAATCAAGTCCTCATCGCTGAGTTCTGGCTCTTCTTCAGTGCTAAGAACACGCGCACTTGGATTTCCTTCGTTATCTGTGATAGAAATTCCTGCATCTTGAATCCGTTGCAAGAGATCTTCAATCCCATCAGCGTCCAAGGTAAAAGGAACGACAAGACTAGCATTGATTTCATCATCTGTTGCTGTCCCTTTTTGCTTATGATTACGGATAAATTCTGCTACTTGTACGTCAAATGTTGTTACTTCTTTTTGTTTTGTTGCCATTATTACTCCATTCTTCTCTTTTGGGAAATTAAACGTTCCAATTCTTCTAAGGCTGTGTCGGTATCTCCTACATGGCTAGCTTCCTGCACCTTCTTTTTGATTCTCATATTGTCCTGATTCAAGAGAGCCTTGTTTCGAGTCATTTCTACTTCACTAAGTTCCTGCGGTGACATCTCAGCAGGCAAATCCTGAGCTAAGACTTGGTACCAAGCTCTTTCAACTTCCTCTGTCTGTTCTGCTAGAACTTCTGGAGGAAGATTGCCATACTGGCCAAGCAAGTCATATAAGACCTGAAATTCAGGTGTGTTAAATGAAAAGTCTTCTCGCAAACGGTAATCGTTTAAAACAAGAGGGGAGTCCATCATTCGATAAAGTAGATGAGCTTCTGCCCTCATAATAGCCGATAACTGCTTGGTGACAGGCATAGTGATTTGCGTCGGTCTGGAAACCCCTTCCATGCGATTCTGCCTTTGTGCCTGACGGCTTTCATTAACAATCTGCTCAATCTGGGCATAATCAAAGGATGCCAGACTGTCAGCTAAAATATGAATATAGCTGTTTTGAGCAGTGATAGACTTTTCTTGAACAATCAAGGGAGCTATTTTTTCAATAAACTCAATCTGGGCCTGCAGATTTTCACTGTTTTCAGGCTTGTACTGGTGAATGTAAAACTCAATCGGACTAATACGAGTTTTTGTTAATAGATAGGCCAAGTCTTCTGGTCCATTTTTTTGTAGATACTCATCTGGATCCAAGTTATCAGGCATGCTGACGATTTGAACAGGTATATCACCAATTTCGTCCAGCGCTTTCAAAGTCGCGGCTTGCCCAGCCTTATCGCCATCGTAAACAAGAACCAACTTCTTGGTTAACCTTTTCAGATGCTCAACATGCTCACGACTCAAGGCTGTTCCCATGGACGCCACAGCGTTTTCGATTCCAGCCCGATAGGCTGCGATGACATCCATGAACCCTTCCATCAGGTAAATCTCACTGGCTTTACCAGAAGATTTTTTTGCCCTATCCATATGATATAATTCGTAACTTTTGTTAAAAATTGCAGTCGAACGGCTATTTTTATACTTAGAAGTTTGTGAATCCGTTTTCTGCCAGATACGACCTGAGAAGGCAATAACCTTTCCCTGATCATTTGTCAGGGGAAACATAATCCGATTGTGAAAGGTATCTACAAATTGATTAGCATCCGATAGATAAAACAGTCCCGAATCCAAAAAATCCTCTTCACGATATTGACCAGACAAACGTTGATACAGATATTTTCGTTCTGGAGGTGCTAAACCAATCCGAAAATGCTTGAGCACTTCATCTGTCAAACCACGCTGATAAAGGTAGTTTCTGGCCTCTTCGCCCATGGTCGTTGTCATGAGAATAGCATGATAAAATTTGGCAGCATCTTCGTGCATATCATAAAGAGCTTGGTGAGGCGAGGCTGGCCTCTGCTCACTATAAAGCGGTTTTTCCACCTCTATACCGACACGCTGACCTAAGATTTGGACAGCCTCTATAAAGGGAACCCCTTGGTACTCCTCTATGAACTTAAAGACATCACCAGATCGGCCACAACCAAAACAGTGGTAAAACTGCTTATCCTCTACAACGTTGAAAGAAGGTGTTTTTTCACCATGAAAAGGACAGAGCCCTAGATAGTTCCGTCCTGCCTTTTGTAAAGAAATCACATCTCCTATGACTTCCACAATGTTGGCATTGTTTTTGATTTCTTCAATGACTTGTTTGTCAACCATACACAATACCTCCATGTTATCATAGTTTACTTTATATAGTATACTTTATTTCAGAAAAAAAGTAAACCATTTCACTCATTTTCCTTACTTTATTCAAAGAGCTGATAATAATCAGAGATTTTCATTTTTGCTTTTTCTTCTTGGTTCAAATCTTGGATAATCCGTCCTTCTTTCATGACAATCAGACGATTACCATATTTTAAAGCATCTTCCATATGGTGGGTAATCATAAGGGCTGTCAGCTGGTCTTTCTTGACAAATTCATCCGTCAATTCCATCAAGGCGACACTTGTCTTTGGATCAAGGGCTGCAGTATGCTCGTCTAACAAGAGTAATTCAGGTCGCTTCAAGGTTGCCATCAAGAGACTCAAGGCCTGTCTTTGCCCACCTGATAAGAACTCAATCGGTGTATTCAAGTGTTTCTCAAGACCATTTCCTACTTTTTCAATAGTTGCCTGAAACTCATCCTTATAGCTAGCAAGACGTCTCGGAAACAGTCCACGTTTTTCACCACGAAACTTGGCAATCAAAAGATTTTCAGCTACTGTCATACGAGGAGCTGTCCCCATCTTGGGATCTTGGAAGACTCGAGACAGATACTTAGCCCGCTTCTCTGGTGAAAACTTGGTAACATCTTCACCCAAAATACGGATAGTTCCACTGGTTAGTGATAAGGTTCCTGCAATAGTGTTAAAGAGAGTTGATTTCCCAGCACCATTTCCACCTAAAATCGTGATGAAATCCTGTTCAAAAATTTCTAAGGAAACATCATTTAAAATAATCTTTTCTTCATCAAAGCCATTTTTAACGACTTTGGTTGCATTTTTTAATTCTACAATTGCTGTCATTTGCTTAATTTGGCTCCTTTCAAGATTGTTTGCTTAAATGTTGGAATCATGAGGCAGACTGCCAAAATCACGGCGCTATACAAACGAAGGTAACTTGTATTAAAGCCAAGCGCGATAACTGCCCATACTAAGAATTGATAGGCGATAGAACCGACAACGATAGTAACCAAACGCTCTGCCAAGTTCAAACTCTTGAAAATAACTTCTCCAATAATCAAACTTGCAAGCCCCACAACGATGACACCAATTCCTCGAGATACATCAGCATAACCTTCTTGCTGGGCAATGAGGGCACCTGCAAGGGCAATCACACCATTTGATAAGACCAAGCCCATCAGCTCCATGCGCCCAGTATGAATCCCGAAACTTCTAGCCATATCAGGATTGTCACCTGTAGCAATATAGGCTTGTCCGAGTTTGGTGTCCAAGAAAAAGAGCATGAGAGCAATGACAAGACTCACAAAGATAAGACCTGTCAAAAGTTGATTCAAGTCTGAATCAAAAGGCAAGGCATCCTGAATTTGCTTGGTTCCAAGCAAGCCTAAATTTGCACGTCCCATAATCAAGAGCATGATAGAGTAACAGGAAGTCATCACCAAAATCCCTGAGAGCAAGGTTGGAATCTTCCCTTTTGTATAAAGAAGTCCTGCTACCATTCCAGCTAAACAACCTGCTCCTACAGCAAGCAGTGTCGCTAAAAAAGGGTTCACGCCTTTGGTTATCAGAGTGACAGCAACAGCTCCCCCAAGAGGGAAGGAACCTTCTGTCGTCATATCTGGAAAGTTCAAAATCCTAAATGTCATAAAGATTCCCAGACCTAGAATAGCCCAGACAAATCCTTGAGAAATAATGGAAACAATCATATTTTATTTAATCCTTTCTATATTCATCTTTTTAAAAAATGGGAAGAGTCTCCTCCTCCCTACCTTATTTATTCGATGACTTGTCCTGCTTCTTTGAGAACAGACTCAGGAATCGTAACACCTAGTTCTTGTGCTATTTTTTTATTGATGACTGACTTACCAGTTGAAAAGACATTGACTGGGGTATCGGCTGGTTTTGCACCTTTCAAGACTTGCGCAATCATTTTTCCAGTTGCCACACCAAGGTCATGTTGGTCAACTACAACTGATGCCAAACCACCTACTTCTACCATAGCTGTCGCACTTGGATAAATTGGTTTCTTAGAACTTTGATTGCTAGAGACAACCGTTGGAAATCCTGATGCAATGGTGTTATCAATTGGAACCCAAATAGCATCTACCTTGCTAGTCATAACAGTGACAGTTGAGGCAATTTCATTTGTTGAAGGAACTGCAAATGTTTCCACTGTCAGACCTGCTTTTTCAGCATAAGCCTTAAATTCTTCGACCTGTGTTTTTGAATTGTCTTCGCTACTTGAGTAAAGAGCTCCGATTGTTTTCACATTCGGTGTCAGAGCCTTGATGAGTTCAACTTGTTGTTGAGCTGGATTGTGGTCAGATACCCCTGTAATGTTGCCACCTGGTTTTTTCAAATCTTTGACCAAGTTAGCACCAATTGGGTCTGTAATAGCGGCCATGATAACTGGTAGGTCTTTTGTTGCACTAGACAAACCTTGAGCAGCTGGTGTTGCGATACCAACCACAAGGTCATTGCCATTTGCAACCAATTGTTTACTCATTGTCGCAACCTTACTTTGGTCACCTTCTGAGTTCATAAAATCGATTTTAACTTGATCATCTTTATATCCTTCTTCTGCAAGTCCGTCTTGAATCCCTTTATAAATCAAATCAAGGGATGGATGGCTCACAAATTGAAGCACACCAATCTTGGCTATTTTCTTCTCATCCTTATTATTCTGAGCTTCTGATTTATTCATTGAAGAGTAAATCAAGCTTCCTGCTACTAAGACTGCTAATGCAGCGATAATTCCAATTAAACGTTTATTTTTCATTCTATTTCTCCTTTTTAATTCCTTTAAAATACTTCACTTATCTAATACTCTTCGAAAATCTCTTCAAACCACGTCAGCTTCACCTTGCCGTAGCTATGGTTACTGACTTCGTC
>NZ_VMLH01000108.1:0-256 GCF_013276595.1 Streptococcus sp. 10824 | reverse complement strand
TTTCTCCCCTCTAGGAGCCCCTGCATAAGGACGATAGAGATAGCGGTCGATTCCTGTTTCATCAATATATACGATTGGTAAATCGTTTAGGTTATCCAAAATATCAAGAAACTCAGCGACTTTCTCTGGGTCTTGTTCCTTAAAGCTCGTCATCTTTTTTTGAAGTGACCTTCATCTGCTTTAAAGCTGCCCATACTGAAGGGACAGCACAATCAAAATGTGCCGCAATTTCCCGTAAAAAAGCATCTGAATAAGC
>NZ_VMLH01000107.1:0-11495 GCF_013276595.1 Streptococcus sp. 10824 | reverse complement strand
AAATCTCTTCAAACCACGTCAGCTTCACCTTGCCGTAGGTATGGTGTTCTATCTGCAACCTCAAAACAGTGTTTTGAGCTGACTTCGTCAGTCTTATCTACAACCTCAAAGCAATGTTTTGAGCAACCTGCGGTTAGCTTCCTAGTTTGCTCTTTGATTTTCATTGAGTATAAGGTGCAGCAGGATAAAGAAAAACCGAGAAGTTTCTTTCTCGGCTTTGCTTATTATGAGGTTCTTACTTTTTATGCTTCAAGAGTTGATTGATGTGATCCACTTTTTTAGCCTCTCTTTTATAGAGAATAGCCCAGATGATGAGATAGACAATCGCAAACTCGATAATGAGCTGGAGATAGAAGAACCAGTGGAAAGGGAACCAACCTGCCAGAGTTGCCAGTGGGATAAAGCCAGCCAGCATGAGGAAGAAATGGGAAAGCGTCGCACGAAGCATGCTCCAGTCACGGCTGAATAATCGTTTACCAAAGTTGAAGAGAATACCGATGGCTGCCCAGATAAGAGTACAGTAGAGCAAGACCAGGGCACCGTGAACCTGATGTTGAGTCATCACTTGGCCGATGAGAGAGTAGGGATTGAGCGGTGCGTAGGTATTTGGTGCATAAATGAGTGAAAAGATGATAGAGAGGATGAGGCCGATAAGAACACCGGCGGCTGCGTCGTGAAAGATTTGTTTTTTCATAGTTCTAATTTCTCCTTGATGGTTTTTAGATAACGGCGTGAAGAGTAGGTGAAGCTTTCGTTTTTCAAGAAAATTTCTACTAGGCCGTTGGGGGTGAGCTTGAGATGAGAGATGAAATCGATATTGATGATTTCTGATTGGGAAATTTGGATAAAATTGGTTGGCAGAATTTCAAGGACCTGATAGAGTCGTAAGTCAATGGTGTAGGTCTGACTCGCGGTTTCTGCTAGAACCTTTCGATTCTCGATATAGAAGCGCTGAATCTTGCCAATCTCAACTAGATAGACCTGATCATCGATTTTCCCTTTGATTTTTTCTCTTTGGTCCAGATTTTCTGCGAAATCGATGACTTTCTGGACTTTATCTGTCGGCTGAGGTGCTTGAACAATCAGCTTTTCCTCTTCGTAAGTTTCACTAATCTGTAGTTCTACTTTCATAAATTTCTCTCCTTGTTTTTTATACAAAATTGTGATCACTTCTTGTACACCTTTATTAAACACTATTTTACAGCCTATGGCAAGGGCCTTTGTCTATGTGGAGGAATTTGGCTCCTATGTGGCGCTTGCTTTTCTGTCCTTTCTGAAATATGGTATAATAGCACTATCAATTTCTAGGAAAACAGATACAGAAAGGGGCTGAAAGATGTCTCATATTATTGAATTGCCAGAGGTGCTGGCAAACCAGATTGCAGCTGGAGAGGTTATCGAGCGTCCAGCTAGCGTTGTTAAGGAGCTGGTAGAAAATGCCATTGATGCGGGCTCTAGTCAGATTATCATTGAGATTGAGGAAGCTGGTCTCAAGAAAATCCAAATCACAGATAATGGTCATGGAATTGCCCACGATGAGGTGGAGCTGGCTCTGCGTCGTCATGCGACTAGTAAGATAAAAAATCAAGCAGACCTCTTTCGGATTCGGACGCTTGGTTTTCGTGGTGAAGCCTTGCCTTCTATTGCGTCCGTCAGCGTTTTAACTCTTTTGACAGCAGTTGAGGGCGCAAGTCACGGAACCAAGCTCGTCGCGCGTGGGGGTGAAGTTGAGGAAGTCATCCCAGCGACTAGTCCTGTGGGAACCAAGGTTTGTGTGGAGGATCTCTTTTTCAACACGCCTGCCCGTCTCAAGTATATGAAGAGCCAGCAAGCAGAGTTGTCTCATATCATTGATATCGTCAACCGTCTGGGCTTGGCCCATCCTGAGATTTCTTTTAGCTTGATTAGTGATGGCAAGGAAATGACGCGGACAGCAGGGACTGGTCAATTGCGCCAAGCAATCGCAGGAATTTACGGTTTGGCGAGTGCCAAGAAGATGATTGAAATTGAGAACTCTGACCTAGATTTCGAAATTTCAGGTTTTGTGTCCTTGCCTGAGTTGACTCGGGCTAACCGCAATTATATCAGCCTCTTCATCAATGGCCGTTATATCAAGAACTTCCTGCTCAATCGTGCAATTCTTGACGGCTATGGCAGTAAGCTCATGGTGGGGCGTTTTCCACTGGCTGTCGTTCACATTCATATCGACCCTTATCTAGCGGATGTCAATGTGCATCCAACCAAGCAAGAGGTGCGGATTTCCAAGGAAAAAGAACTGATGACCTTGGTCTCAGAAGCTATTGCAAATAGTCTCAAGGAACAAACCTTGATTCCAGATGCCTTGGAAAATCTTGCCAAATCGACCGTGCGCAATCGTGAGAAGGTGGAGCAAACTATTCTCCCACTCAAAGAAAATACGCTCTACTATGAGAAAACTGAGCCGTCAAGACCTAGTCAAACTGAAGTAGCTGATTATCAGGTAGAATTGACTGATGAAGGGCAGGATTTGACCCTGTTTGCCAAGGAAACCTTGGACCGATTGACCAAGCCAGCAAAACTGCATTTTGCAGAGAGAAAGCCTGCTAACTACGACCAGCTAGACCATCCAGAGTTAGATCTTGCTAGCATCGATAAGGCTTATGACAAACTGGAGCGAGAAGAAGCATCCAGCTTCCCAGAGTTGGAGTTTTTCGGACAAATGCACGGGACTTATCTCTTTGCCCAAGGGCGAGATGGACTTTACATCATAGATCAGCACGCTGCTCAGGAACGGGTCAAGTACGAGGAGTACCGTGAAAGCATTGGCAATGTTGACCAGAGCCAGCAGCAACTCCTAGTGCCCTATATCTTTGAATTTCCTGCGGATGATGCCCTGCGTCTCAAGGAAAGAATGCCTCTCTTAGAGGAAGTGGGCGTCTTTCTAGCAGAGTACGGAGAAAATCAATTTATTCTACGTGAACATCCTATTTGGATGGCAGAAGAAGAGATTGAATCAGGCATCTATGAGATGTGCGACATGCTCCTTTTGACCAAGGAAGTTTCTATCAAGAAATACCGAGCAGAGCTGGCTATCATGATGTCTTGCAAGCGATCTATCAAGGCCAATCATCGTATTGATGATCATTCAGCTAGACAACTCCTCTATCAGCTTTCTCAATGTGACAATCCCTATAACTGTCCCCACGGACGTCCTGTTTTGGTGCATTTTACCAAGTCGGATATGGAAAAGATGTTCCGACGTATTCAGGAAAATCACACCAGTCTCCGTGAGTTGGGGAAATATTAAAAGTATAAAAAAGTCTGGGAAAAATGTTCAAAATCAGAAAAACGCATAAAATCAGGTGTTCAAAAACCTTGATTTTATGCGTTTTATCATAGAAATATTTACTTCATTTTTTCCTAATTCTTTTCGAAAATCTCTTCAAACCAGGTCAGTTTTATCAGTAATCTCAAAACAGTGTTTTGAGCTAATTTTGCTAGTTTTGTCTGTAACATCGAAGTTGTGTTTTACCACTCTGCGACTGGTTTCCTAGTTTGCTCTATGATTTTCACAGAGTATTAAATTGCGATTTTGCCAAGTTTCTTTATTCGTCTAAAAGTAGAGTCTGTTCTATGCGTCTAATGTACGAATTAGGTTGACCATTTCAATAGCGCCTTGTGCACACTCAGAACCCTTATTTCCTGCTTTAGTGCCAGCTCGTTCTATGGCTTGTTCAATTGTATCTGTCGTTAGCACACCAAACATAACTGGGATTTCGCTATTTAAACTGATTTGGGCGATTCCCTTAGATACCTCGCTACATACATAATCATAATGACTTGTATTCCCTCTAATGACAGCTCCCAAGCAGATAATTGCATCATATTTTTTACTTTTTGCCATTTTTGATGCAATCAGAGGTATTTCAAAAGCTCCTGGAACCCAGGCCACCTCGATATCTTTCTCGTTTACATTCTCTCTTTTGAGATTATCCAGTGCTCCAGATAATAATTTTGAAGTTATAAATTCATTAAATCTCGCTACAACAATACCGATTTTAATATCGTTCGCTACTAAATTACCTTCATAAGTGTTCATTTATTTTTCCTCCATATTTAAAATGTGACCCATTCGATTTTTCTTTGTTTCTAAATAAAAACTATCGTAAGGATTGGCTTCTATTTCGATTGGTATTCTACTGGAAATGGTAATTCCATATTTTTCTAACTGTTCAACCTTGTCAGGATTATTTGTCAGTAAATGTAGTGACTGTAGTCCTAGGTCTTTAAGCATTTGTGCTCCAATATGATATTCTCTTAAATCACCTTCAAAGCCTAATGCAAGATTGGCATCAAGCGTATCCATGCCTTGATCTTGTAAATGATAGGCTTTTAATTTATTGATAAGTCCAATTCCTCGTCCCTCCTGTCGCAAGTAAAGTAAGACACCCGAACCATTCTCAACAATCATTTTCATAGCTTTATCGAATTGCTGTCCACAATCGCAACGTAAAGAGCCTAAAACATCTCCTGTTAAACATTCGGAGTGGACCCGACATAATACATTGGCTTCATCCTCTATGTTTCCCATAATAAGAGCAAGATGATGTTCCCCATTTAGTTTATCTATATAGCTAATTGCTTTGAAATTACCGTATCTAGTAGGCATATTGACAGTTGAAACTCGTTCTACCAGCTGATCATATACTTTTCTATATTCTTGTAATTCTTTGATGGTAATTAGTGGAATCTTGTGTTTCTTCGAGAACTGAATTAAATCATCTGTTCTCATCATTTTGCCATCATGATTCATTATTTCACAACATAGGCCACACTCTTTTAGTCCAGCTAATTTTAATAAATCAACAGTTGCTTCTGTGTGTCCATTTCTTTCTAGAACACCACCTTTTTTTGCAATTAAAGGAAACATGTGTCCTGGCCTGCGAAAATCAGAGGGTGTTATATCTTCAGCTACACACATACGTGCGGTCAGTCCTCTTTCCTCGGCAGAAATACCTGTGGTCGTTTCTTTATAATCAATTGAAACTGTAAAAGCAGTCTTATGATTATCTGTATTGTTTTCAACCATAGGTGAAAGCATTAATTGATTAGCTAAACTTTCGCTCATAGGCATACAAATTAATCCTTTGGCATAAGTAGCCATAAAATTAACATTTTCTGTTGTAGCTGCTTGTGCAGAACAAATTAAGTCTCCTTCATTTTCTCTATCCTTATCGTCTATAACAAGAACAAGTCGTCCCTTCTGCAATGCTTCTAATGCTTCTTGTATTTTTCGATATTCCATTGACTGATTATCCTTTCTGCTAAAATCCATTTTGATATAATAGTTCCTTAGATATTTCTGATTTTGGAGAATTATCCATCAGTTTTTGCACATATTTACCTAAGATATCATTTTCAAGATTTACTGTACTCCCGACTTGTTTACTCTTAAGAATGGTTTGTTCCAAGGTATGAGGGATAACAGATACTGAAAAGTTTACTTTGGAGACTTTAGCGACAGTCAGACTAATGCCGTCAATTGTAATAGATCCTTTTTCAACTATTAAATCTAAAATTTCTTTTTGTGTGTTGATTTGATACCATACAGCATTATCATCTTTTTTTATTGACGAGATTTTTCCTGTACCATCAATGTGTCCTGTAACGACGTGACCCCCAAGTCGACCGTTGACAGATAAGGCTCTTTCTAGATTCACCTCACTTCCATGTTTTAATAGAGTAAGAGCTGTTCGACTCCATGTTTCATTCATTACATCAACTGTAAAGGATTGATGATTGAAATGAGTAACTGTAAGACAGATACCATTTACTGCTATACTATCGCCTAAATGGATATCCGTTAATATTTTTGAGGCTTTAATTGATAGTTTACAATTACGAGAGTCTTTCTGTATTCTTTCAACTTTTCCGATTTCTTCAATTATTCCTGTGAACATGGATAAATCACTTCACTTTCTATGAGATAGTCATTTCCTATTTGAGAAAAAGCATAAGGTTTCAATCTAATAGCGTCATTTGGCAAAGAAATGCCTTCACCTCCGACAGGAAACTTGGCACTGCCTCCAAAAATTTTTGGTGCAATATATATTTTCAGCTCATCAACAATTTGTTGTTCCAAAGCACTCCAATTCATTAGACTGCCCCCTTCTAGAACTAGGCTATCAATCTGCATGTTTCCTAGATGTTGCATTAAACTCGATAAGTCTATATGATTGCCTTTTTTCTTTATGGAAAGTATTTCACAGCCATGATTTTGATATAGCTTCATTTTATTTTTGTCTTCAGAGGAAGTGGCAATGTAAGTTTTAATATCATTTGCTGTTTTTACGATTTTAGAGGTAAGAGGAGTTCGTAAATGTGTATCGCATATGATACGGATAGGATTTTTCCCTTCCTCCAATCTACATGTCAGCAAAGGATCGTCTTGAATAACAGTGTTGACTCCCACCATAATTGCACTAACATGGTGTCGTAACTGATGCACATGCTTTCTTGCTTCTTCTTCAGTAATCCATTTGGATTGATTTGTTTTAGTGGCTATTTTTCCATCCATTGACATTGCATATTTCATAAAAACATAGGGTACATGCTGGGTAATATACTTTCTAAAACTTTTTATTAAGTTAAGACACTCATTTTCTAAAATTCCAACAGTAACTTGAAGATTATTTTCCTCAAGTATCTTTACTCCTTTTCCAGATACAATAGGATTACAGTCTAGGCTTCCAATGACTACTCTTGTAATACCACTATCGATTATAGCATCTATACAGGGAGGTGTTTTCCCGAAGTGACAACAGGGTTCAAGTGTTACATAAAGCGTCGCTCCGACAGGGGATTCTCTACAGTTTTTAAGAGCATTTCTCTCAGCATGTGGGCCACCAAAAAACTCATGATAACCTTGTCCGATGATGTGATTATCTTTTACAATAACTGCGCCGACCATAGGATTGGGGTTGACGTAACCAGCCCCTTTTTGTGCCAGTTTTATTGCTAATTTCATATATTTTGAATCGCTCATCTCACTACCTCCAAAAAATATACCTTGAATAGGGGACTACTCAAGGCATACAAAAGAAAACTTATGCGATTAACAAAAATGCTCTGAAATGACAAGTAATCATTTCAGAGCACGCAAAAAGCACAAATATACTTTTATCTTCTTTCATCCAGACTATACTGTCGGCTTTGGAATTTCACCAAATCATGCCTTTCGGCTCGTGGGCTATACCACCGGTAGGGAATTGCACCCTGCCCTGAAGATAGTTATTCAATTACAGATGATTATAGTACTTAATTTTGAATATGTCAACAGATAAATACCGATTGTTTTTGATATACTGTATTTGTGATAATCGATTCTCGCTCCTCGGATAAAGAAAATATGATATACTAGATAAACGAAATAAGAGAGAAGGAATACTATGTACGCATATTTAAAAGGAATCATTACCAAAATTACTGCCAAATACATTGTTCTTGAAACCAATGGTATTGGTTATATTCTGCATGTGGCCAATCCTTATGCCTATTCAGGTCAGGTTAATCAGGAGGCTCAGATTTATGTGCATCAGGTTGTGCGTGAGGACGCCCATTTGCTTTATGGATTTCGCTCAGAGGATGAGAAAAAGCTCTTTCTTAGTCTGATTTCGGTCTCTGGGATTGGTCCTGTATCAGCTCTTGCTATTATCGCTGCTGATGACAATGCTGGCTTGGTTCAAGCCATTGAAACCAAGAACATCACCTACTTGACCAAGTTCCCTAAAATTGGCAAGAAAACAGCCCAGCAGATGGTGCTGGACTTGGAAGGCAAGGTAGTAGTTGCAGGAGATGGCCTTCCTGCCAAGGTCGCAGTGCAAGCAAGTGCTGAAAACCAAGAATTGGAAGAAGCTATGGAAGCCATGTTGGCTCTGGGCTACAAGGCAACAGAGCTCAAGAAAATCAAGAAATTCTTTGAAGGAACGACAGATACAGCTGAGAACTATATCAAGTCGGCCCTTAAAATGTTGGTCAAATAGGAGCAGAGAATGACAAAACGTTGTTCGTGGGTCAAGATGACCAACCCACTCTACATCGCCTATCATGATGAGGAGTGGGGCCAGCCCCTCCATGATGACCAAGCGTTGTTTGAGTTGTTGTGTATGGAAACCTATCAGGCAGGCCTGTCTTGGGAAACGGTACTCAACAAACGCCAAGCTTTCCGAGAAGTCTTTCATAGCTATCAAATTCACTCAGTCGCAGAGATGACTGACACTGAATTGGAAGCCATGCTGGAGAATCCAGCTATCATTCGAAATAGAGCCAAGCTTTTTGCTACACGCGCTAACGCCCAAGCCTTTCTACGGTTACAGGCAGAATATGGCTCTTTTGATGCCTATCTTTGGTCCTTTGTTGATTGGAAAACTATTGTTAATGATGTTCCTGATTATCGCCAAGCCCCAGCTAAAACACCCTTATCTGAGAAATTAGCCAAAGATCTCAAAAAACGAGGCTTCAAGTTCACAGGCCCAGTCGCCGTATTGTCTTTTCTACAGGCTGCAGGGCTAGTTGATGACCACGAGAATGATTGTGAGTGGAAAGGTCTTAAATGATGTCTAACAAAAATAAGGGAATTCTGATTTTTGCGATTCTCTATATAGTCCTCTTTGTGTTTGATGGCGTTAAATTGCTGGCTTCTTTAATGCCATCTGCCATTGCAAATTATCTTGTTTATGTAGTTTTAGCTTTATATGGCTCCTTCTTGTTCAAGGATAGATTGATCCAACAATGGAAGGAGATTAGAAAGACTAAAAGAAAATTCTTCTTTGGCGTCTTAACAGGATGGCTCTTTCTCATTCTGATGACTGTTGTCTTTGAATTTGTATCAGAGATGTTGAAGCAGTTTGTGGGATTAGATGGACAAGGTCTAAATCAGTCTAATATTCAAAGTACCTTTCAAGAACAACCACTACTGATAGCTGTTTTTGCTTGTGTCATTGGACCTCTGGTAGAAGAATTATTTTTCCGTCAGGTCTTATTGCATTACTTGCAGGAACGGTTGCCAGGTTTACTAAGCATTATTCTGGTAGGACTTGTTTTTGCTCTGACTCATATGCACAGTTTGGCTCTATCAGAGTGGATTGGTGCAGTTGGTTACTTAGGTGGAGGCCTTGCCTTTTCTATTATTTATGTGAAAGAAAAAGAGAATATCTACTATCCCCTACTTGTTCACATGTTAAGCAACAGCCTCTCCTTAATCATTTTAGCTATCAGTATAGTAAAATGAAATGAGAACAGGACAAATCGATTTCTAACAATGTTTTAGAAGTAGAGGTGTACTATTCTAGTTTCAATATACTGTAATATGTGATGAAAATGCCAGTAATGATACCGAGAAAAAAGCTGAGAAACTTTTCCCAGCTTTATTTGTTATAGTCAAAGAGAATGACTTGTTCCTGTGCATCTACATGAGCATGGACCCCAAAGGGTACAATTGCTCTTGGAGTTGCGTGGCCGACATTCAGATTATAGACAATCGGGATATTGCTGTCAATGATATCCAATAGTGCCTCTTTATAGTCGTCATGGAAAGTTTCATCCATAGGTTTTCCGACCAAGAGTCCATTGATGACCGCGAATATGCCAGTGTCCTTTAAAGTTAGCAACATCTTTTTGAAGTCTTCTGGCTTAGGCTTTTCTTCGCTTGTTTCGAGCAAGAGGATTTTCCCTTCCCAGTCTGACAAGTCAGGGAAAAGTTTGTATTTTTGGCAGAGCTCCGTGCTATCTGCGTATCGAGAGTTGTCAAAGATATCGTAGAGGGATTCGAGGCAACCACCGAGGATTTTCCCCTCGAACTGGGCACTTCCTTGCAACAAGTCAAAACCTGTATTTGTATGACTGACACGAGGTGTTCCCAGGGCCGTGGGACTAAAATCAGTTCGTTCCTCATACCAAACGTCACTAGGGCGGATTTCTGAAATTCTTCCCGTCTCAATCAATTCTTTAAAGTAGTGAAGGCTATAGGCTAGCATTTCTTTGTCTAATTCACAAATGTCTGCTAAAAAGGATTGACCATAAAAAGTCTTGATTCCTAATTTATGCAACATGAGGTGGTTCATGGTTGTATCCGAGAAGCCAAGAAAAATTTTTTGTTTGATAACCTTTTGGAGTTGGTCATTTTCAAAAAGATAAGGTAGCAAGCGATAGGTATCGTCTCCACCGATGGCACATAGGATCATGTCGATGCTATCATCAGAAAAGGCATGAATCAAATCCTCTGCACGAGCTTCAGGATGGTCCTTGATAAAGTCTAATCCTTTTAACGAATGGGGCAAAAAGATAGGATTGAGTCCCAGATCCTTGAGACGTTGGATACCCAAGTCTACTTCGTGTTTGACAAAGTCCTCTCCGATAATGCCACTAGATAAACTAACAATACCAATAGTAGAAATCATATCTGATCCTCCTAGAAATAGATTGAGCCTATTTTATCACAAAATATAAGAGAAAGCTATGTGGGATTTCAGAAGAATACTTTTAATACTCTTCGAAAATCTCTTCAAACCACGTCAGTTTTATTTGCAACCTCAAAGCTGTGCTTTGAGCAACCTGCAGCTAGCTTCCTAGTTTGCTCTTTGATTTTCATTGAGTATGAGCCTATTTTATCACAAAAGATTAGATGGAGCTATGTGGATGTCAGAAGAATACTTTAAAATCAAAAAAGTAAGTGAAAAAGCAACCGCACCTGCAGTTGCTTTTATCGTTATGGCTTCAAGCCAGTTTTTCTCGTAGAGAAAAACAAGAAAACCACCAGCTATGCTGGTGGCTGACAAGGCTTCTAGCTTCCATTTATTTTTCCAAGTATAATCTAATTGTTCAGGTTAGATAAAGGAGGAAAAATAAATGGCTAAAACCAGTTACAGTTTATCACATACTAAATGGATGTGCAAATATCATATAGTTTTTACACCTAAGTATCGCCGTAAGGCGATATATTACAAAGTCAGGTCGGATTTGATAGATATTATTAAACATCTATGCGGTTGTCGTGGCGTGGAGATTATCGAAGGTCATATGATGCCAGACCATGTACACCTGCTTGTATTGATACCTCCCAAACTTTCGATTTCCGATTTTATGGGGTATCTCAAGAGCAAAAGTGCATTGATGATATTTGATAAGCACGCTAATTTAAAATATAAGTATGGAAATCGAAAGTTCTGGGCTAGGGGATACTATGTAAGTACCGTTGGACTAAACGAAAAGACCGTAGCTAAATATATTTGCGAGCAGGAAAAGAATGACATTGCACTCGATAAGCTGAGTGTAAAAGAATATGAAGATCCGTTTTCTGATGGCGGATTTAGAACAAGGTAAAAGCCCGTTGTGACGGGCATTAGTCAAGTAATATAGCACGACCTGAACGAAGTTCAGCGAGCGTCTTTAGACGCCGCTGGAGAGAAACGGCTTATAGCCGGTGTACAAGCCACCCGTTTTCACGGGTGGTTATGACT